>JALSMC010000248.1 GCA_026987995.1 Sulfurimonas sp.
TTATGAGTCCCACTTTAAACGCGATGCAGAATTAGAGTACTTAGAATATACCGCTTTAGAAATCAAACATACAAATGAATACTTTTTAAGAATATATAAGGCTGCTAAAGAGGGGAAAGATTTAACACGCATTAACTTAAGTATACTTGAGAGAAAAGTATCATATATTCATAACATCATACAAAAACTTATAAAGTATGAAGTTGATGTCGCACATTATGAGAGAAAAAAATTCATACAAAATTATGAATCTACAAAAAAACAACTCGGCACCGTTCTCTTTTTTGTAACCATGTCTATTTTACTTATATCTATGTATGTCTTTAAAAGTATTCAAAAAGATCATACACAACTAGAACTCACTACAAAAAAGCTCAAAATTTCAAATAAAAAGCTTGAAAATGTTTCTTATACTGACTTTTTAACCTCACTGCATAATAGAAGATATTTTAATCTTGTGTATGAAAAAGAGATAAAAAGAGCGAAGCGTAAAAATAATTACATAACTTTTATGATGTTAGATATTGACTTCTTTAAACAATATAATGATACTTACGGACATATTGAGGGTGATTATGCACTTCAAACTGTCTCTAAAGTCTTAAAAGATACACTTAGACGCCCAAGTGATTATGTCTTTAGACTTGGTGGTGAAGAGTTTGGTGTTTTAGCGATAGATACTGATGAGACTAATTCTGCTAAATTAGCACGAGATATTTGTGATGCTATTAGAGATAAAAAGCTTAAACATGAAAACTCTAGTGTAAATGAGTTTGTAACGATTTCGATAGGCGTTGTGTGTTGTATAGCGGATGATGCACTAGATGATGAAGTACTTATCTCAAGAGCAGATGAGATGCTTTATGAAGCCAAAGAGACAGGAAGAGATAGATATGTTATAACCTCAAATGTCAGTACAGCTAAAGCTAAAAGTGCTTAGTGTCCATTTTTAAAACGAAAGTGTAAGTCTACTAAAAGAGGACGAAGTTTCTCTTTTAGCTCTCCTTGAAACTCCATAAAACCATTTGAAAACTTCCCACCACAGCCTAACTTCTTTTTTAAAATCTTAAGTATAGCACTCGCATCTTCTTTTGGTATCTGAAACTCTCCAACGAGTGTTACTGTTTTACCTCTGCGTTTCTCTTTTGCAAAGACTAAAAAATGTTTTTTTGGCTCTAAGTCATCGTGTAAAATCTTTGTTTTTCTAGGGGACTCAACTTGACTCCAACTGTCATCTATATCTGAACCTATAAAAAGGTCTAGTTTTTTACCTCTACTCATGTGATGCTCCAATGAACTTAAACCTTGGAACTACTTTGCCATCAATTTCTATCGTTTCATTAAACATTAAAAAAGGTCTTACCCATAAGTCTCTATCGCCGTACATAGTTCTATAGAGCACTAAAGTCTCTTCACTTTCACTATGAGTGACAGTGTCAATAACTTCGTAGCGATTCCCTTTGTAGTGCTCATAAATCCCAGTTTTCACTTAAAGAACCTTTTGATGTAAAATAGTTATATCTTGAAGTGGATAGTTTTGTGTATTTAAAGCTAAAACTATATCTTTAAAAGAGTAAGTTTTATGATTATAAACAACTACAAAAATCGCATCATTAGTTTTTAAGAAAGTTTTTTCTCCATATTCCGTATATCGTGTAGCACCAATGCTAATAATCGCTTTGTCTGGATACTCACAAGCTTCTATATACTCACTTAGAGGTTCTAGTGGACCGAAGTCTTTTTGTGTGTTGATTTGCTGCTTTATCCACTTAGTGAGTTTTTCATAAAAATAGCTATAACCATTAAGGCTTACATTTTCACCATAAAGTCTTAAGACTTTATCGTGTTTGAGAAAGCTACAGATACTAAAATCATCTAAAGACGAACCTTCTTTGAAGTTGTCAATTTCTAAAGGTGATGATGCGATTCCTTTAGAAGATTCACCCCAGTTTTTCTTGTCACTTATTTTATCTGCTCCAGCAACTCTAATAGAACAGTCATTGTAAGCAGCAAAGTGTGTTGGAGTTATGCTTTGGACTTTACCGTCACTATAACTAAGTTCACAGATAAGTGCTACTTCTGGTTCCATCTGAACATTTATATCTTCTTTTGGAAGTTTTATAGTGTCTGATGAAAGAGGGTAAGTCGTTAAAATCTTTTTTGGTGTTCTTGTTGTTTTCTTTGAAGATGGTGAGTAAGAGGGAAGATAAAAAGGAAAGATTCCTTTTGGTGCGGCTTCTTCTGCCGTAATTATATCTTTGAACTCTTCGAGCTCACCTGCTTGTGCTAGGTGAAGAGCGAAGTTTCCTGCTATGCCAAGACCTAAATAATTTGCATATTTTTCTTGCATAAGTATCTATATTTTACCAGCAGCTCTCTGCTCTGCGAACTCTTCATAAGAGCCTTTAAAGTCGATGATAGTACCATCATCTTGTATCTCGATGATACGAGCAGCAAATGCGTCAAGTAACTCACGGTCATGTGATGAACAGATAACATTTCCCTTAAACTCATGCATAGCTTCACCAAGTGCAACAATAGCTTCGAGGTCAAGGTGATTTGATGGCTCATCAAGAAGTAAAAAGTTACCATTTTCAAGCATCATTTTACTCAGCATCATACGGTGTTTTTCACCACCGGAGATACTTACAACAGATTTCTCTTGTTGTTCACCATTAAAAAGCATACGTCCAAGACAGTTTCTGATCTCAGCAATGTCGCGTTTAGGATCATAAGCACGTAACCAGTCATAAAGTGTACCATTTCCTTTAATGATATCGGCAGTATCTTGAGGAAAGTATGAAGGCTCTACTGTAGCACCCATATGTACTTCACCAGAACTTGCTTTCATCTCTTCTGTTAAAATTTTTAATAGTGTAGTTTTACCAACACCATTTCCACCAATAAGAGCAATCTTTTCACCTGGAACAACTTTAAAACTAATGTCATTTAGCACTAAGTTATCACCATATGAATGTGATACATTGATTACATTTAGAGCCTCGTCACCCATAGTACGTTTTGCTTTAAATACTATACTTGGATCACGGCGAGAAGATGGTTTAATGTCATCAAATTCCATCTTGTCAAGTTTTCTTTGACGTGATGTTGCTTGTTTTGCTTTAGATGCATTCGCAGAGAAACGACGTACGAAAGCTTCTAGCTCCTCTTTTTCTTTTTGCTGTTTTGCAGAGTCTAGTTCAAGCTGTTTTGCCATTACATTTGCAGCGATATACCAGTCATCATAAGTACCCGTGAACTCACGGATTTTTTGATAATCAACATCGAGTATGTTTGTACATACTGCATTTAAGAAGTGTCTATCGTGAGAGATAACTACAAGTGTTCCCTCATGGCGTTTAAGTTGGTTTTCGAGCCAAGTAATTGTTTCTATATCTTGATTGTTGGTAGGCTCATCGAGAAAGAGTACATCTGGTTTTGGATATAAAACTTGTGCTAGAAGTACTTTAAATTTATCAGCACTATCGAGTGTACTCATAAGTTCTTGATGTTTACTTACAGGAATACCAACATTTTCGAGTATTTTACCGATGTTTACATCGTACTCATATGTTGGGTCTTCTTCAACTGAGATAACTTCAAGATCTGCTAAACGGTTGTTTACCGCATCATCTTCAAAGTCACCCGTAGCATAAAGTTCTTCTTTTTCTTTGATAGCATCATATAGGCGTTTGTTACCAAAAAGAACAGCATCCGCAATAGTAAAATCTTCAAATGCAAATTGATTTTGTCCTAGAACACCAACTTTATTTGCTTTTGGGATTACTACTTCACCCTCGTATTCAGTTATTTTTCCAGATAGGATATTAAGAAAAGTTGTTTTACCCGCACCGTTTGCACCGATAAGTCCATAACGTTTGTGTCGGTCTAGCTTGAGGTTGATGTCTTGAAATAGAATTCTATTTCCGTAGCGCATTAGAAGATTTTGTACTGTTACCATGATTATTTCTCACTTAGGTATATTTTAATTTCGCGATTATACCCAAGTGTTGTTTAAAAGATGTTGATTAAGTAAACTTAAGTTTTGTAGCCTTGTAAGAGGTCGTTAAGATTATTTGTCATCTGCATTAAGTTTGATGAAGCATCAGAAATTTCTTCTACTGTTTCTTGATTCTCTTGTGATATTTTTTCAATACTTGAGACTTTATTTATCATCGTAGCAATAGTTTTAGAATTGTCTATATAACCACTCACTGTTTCATCGACTTGTGTGATAGACTCTTCTATAGCATGAACACTAGAATTAATATCTTGTTCTACTTCATTGGCATTTTGTGAAAGTGCTTCGATAGCTTTAGCATTTACGGACATATGTTCACTCGCATCATTTACTGACTGTGTAATGACACTGATGGTTGTATTTATCTCTGAGAGAGATTTTTGTGTGCGTTCTGCAAGTTTACGAACTTCATCAGCAACAACAGCAAATCCACGACCATGCTCACCCGCACGGGCAGCTTCAATAGCTGCGTTTAAAGCAAGTAGGTTAGTCTGATCTGCTATATCTGCGATAACTTCAAGTACATTTTTAACAGCAGATGTTTCAGAACTTAAATCAACAAGTTTTTGCGAGAGTTCAAGTTCATCTTGACTTCTCTCTTCTATGTTGTTCGCAAGATTAATAATTTGCTGATTTACATTTTTGAGTGTATTTCCAGTACTGTCTATGTTTTCTTTAGTCTGTTTTGCTTGTTCTATTGAAACACTTAAAATATTTTGTAACTCTTGACCATCACGAGCTACTTCATGAACGATTCTGCTTTCATCCTCCGCTTTTGCTTTCATATCAACAGAAGCACGAGAAAGGGTTGTGGCAATTTGAGTGTTACTGTTTGATGTGCTTGTCGCTTCACTGACTGTTACACGTACTTTTTCTATAAACTCATTTATATTTTGAGCGACTACAGAGATCTCATCCCCTTGAGCAACTTTGATTCGTTTAGTTAAGTCACCTTCACCTTTTGCTAAGTCATATGTCGTTGTTTGTAGAGTCTCTAGCTTATTTATGATGATTATTTTAATTATAATAAGTGAAATAATTATAATAAGTGTGATAAACACAGCTGTCCCAATAAGAGCCGTGATAAAGTTCTCATTGGCACTTGCTAGGGCTTCATTTTCATCAATCTTGACAATCATTGCCCATTTTTCATTATAAACTTTGACTGGCGCATAGGAAAGAATAACTGGATTATTAAGATAATCTATACCAAGTGCTGTTTTACTTGTCCCAGCAAGTGCATCTCTAACAGCTGATGTGTCCACCTTGTAGTTTCCTATGGTCGTTTTTGCTTTTTGTGTTGCTGTATCGAGAGCTTGTATCTTTGTTAAAAAGCGACTGTCATTACGCATTGTTAAGTCTGTTCCTACAAGAAAAGCTTCACCACTTTTCCCAAGTCCAACTTTGTCTACTTGATTGTTAAAGTTCATGATTTGATTGATTTTATTTTTTGGTAATTGAAAAATAATCGAACCTTCATTGTCTTCACCAAAGTAGATAGGCATACCTATAAAAGCAACTTCTTCATTGTATGCAGGCTCATAAATAGAAAAGTCTTCAAATATAGCTTGTCCCCGCTTGGCTTTTTGAGTCTTTTTAAAAGCACGAGCAAGACCTGTGTTTGAGTATACACCTTCTAAAAGATTTGTACCTATATCTGCATTTTTTAGCACACTGTATACGATGTCACCGCTTGCATTAACCAAGTAAAGATCATTACGTCCAAACTCTTTCAAAACTGCACTCATAATTGGGTGCTGTTGTACATGAAGTTCAGAGTATTCCGTTTGAAACTCTCTATCCATTTTATAGAGTTCTTTTTTATTATAAGGATTTGGATTTTTGATGATGTATAGATACTGTAAAACTAAAGCTTTGTCACTTTGAGGTAAGTATTTACTAATCTCTCGTTTTGATGGTGCACCAATCAAATCATAGTTGTTATTCGCTAAGTATGAATTTTTATAGTACTTTATTAAAGCATTTTTTATTTTATCTCTGTCTATATCTAACTCTTCAAGATTTTCTAAAGCTTCATCATAGTTCCATAAAAGTTGTACAGTATTACTGTTAGAAGCCTGAGAATTTAAAATATACTTCATCTCTTCAAAATAATCTTCAATATGTTGAATCTTACTCATTTTTATAGAACTCATCTGTTCCATTCTTGTGTTTAGAATTTCATTTTTTGCACTTTGACTCACCGCATAAGCGACTCCGAAACCGAGTATCACAGAAGCCGTGATAAAGAATGTGATTATTCTAAAGTTGATGCTTTTTGTATTCATTTGATATACCTACATAATGTTTATTTTTTATATTCTAACATAATAATAAAATTATTTACCTAAATATAGTTGACGAGGGCGGGCAATCTTCATGCCTTTTCCTTTTTTAAACTCAATCCACTGTGTAATCCACCCAACAGTACGTCCAATTACGAAAACAGGAGTAAACATTGAAGTTGGAATTTGTAATGCAGTCAAAATGATTCCAGAATAAAAGTCTATGTTGGGATAAAGTTTTCTACTTACAAAATACTCATCACTCAGTGCTATCTCTTCTATCTTTCTTGCAATTTTCATAAGGTTTGAATCAAGTTTGAGTTCATCTTGGAGTTGTACTTGTAACTCTTTTAAAACTTTTGCACGCGGGTCAAAGTTCTTATATACACGATGTCCAAAACCCATAAGTCTAAACTCATCATCAGGGTCTTTAGCTCGTGCTATAAAAGCATCTACATTTTCAACACTTCCTATCATTTCAAGCTGTTTAATAACGGACTCATTTGCTCCACCGTGAGCTCGCCCCCAAAGAGCAGATACTCCAGCACTTATGGCAACATAGGGGTGTGCACCCGTAGAAGCTACATTTCTCACACTTGTAGTAGAAGCATTTTGTTCATGGTCAGCATGGAGGGTAAAGATAGTATCGAGTGCTTTTATCTCTATCTCTTTAATCACTCGTTCACCATCTAAGTCTATGTGCATTTTCCCACCTGGATATGCACGCATCATATAAAGAAAGTTCTCTGTATAGCTTTTGGTGATGTCAGGTTGAATAAAACATGCTCCTATGGATTGTCTGTATGCAAACGCGGCAATTGTAGGCATTTTAGCGACAATTCTTCTTGCCATTCTCTGGTATTCACTCTCTTTACATAATTCTAAATGGTTAAAGTGAAAGGTGGAGAGGGCGGCTGTAGCAGCTGTAAGTGTTGCCATAGGGTGAGAACCTGCTGGAAAAGCTCGAAAGAGTTGGGCAAGTCCTTCATTTAAAAAAGAACGATGGCGAAGTTCTAGGTCAAATTCTTTTGTTTGCAGTTCATTAGGCATAGCATCATTTAACAAAAGGTAGCAGACTTCTAAGTAACTCTTACTCTTTGCTAATTCTTCTATCTCAATACCACGATACCGTAGTTCTCCTTTGTCACCATCGATATAAGTGATAGATGAGTTACAACTAGCAGTAGATGTATAACCATTGTCATAAGTAAACATTCCTGTATCAGAATAAAAACTTGATATATCTACAACACTAGGCCCTCGAGTTCCATCTAAAATATTAAAATCATAACTTTTTCCTCTTCTATTATCTGTAAGTGTTACTGTGTTAGGCATGGTATATCCTTCAAAGAAAATATTTAATGTTTCTATTGTAACTAAATTAGTATAAAATACAAACTTAAGTAAGAGACTATAAATAACTTCACACTCAATAAGAAGAGAAGTTATTTATAGTCTCTTACTTGAAATAAGGAAAACTGATAGATGCAAATACGAGAGATGAATTTAAAAGAGTTAGATGTAGTGTATGAAGTTTTATCGCAACTTCGAGATGACTTGAGCTTTAAAGAATTTGATGATTTAGTGTATGATATGCGACACATGGACTATAAAATGATAGGACTATTTGAAAAAGATAAACTCATAACTTATGCAGGAGTTGCTGTACAGACGAACTTTTACGATAAACGCCATCTTTTTGTATTTGACTTTGTAACAGATGTCCCTTACCGTTCAAAAGGCTTTGCTAAAGAGATGGTGGACTACTTAAAGTATTATGCTAAAACTGCTATGTGTGAAAAAGTAGTATATGCTAACTCTTAGGAATCGAAATTCAACAAACCATAAAACTTAGTGTGCTCTTTATAGCCCTAGTCAAACTATTTTAATTGTTGCGTAGCTAAGGCTATGCTCCTCATAAAATAGTTTGACTAGAACTAAAATAGCATCCACTAATTTTTACACTTTATTAAATTTTGATTCCTTAGCACAGCACTTTTTATACTTTTTCCCACTTCCACACGGACAGCTTTCATTTCTCTCTACTTTAGAGTTATAAAGTTCACCATCTTTGTACTTCCAAACGCCATCTTCTAAGACAAAATTACTTTTTTCATGGAGCACTTGAATCTGCTCTTTATCTTTGTAGTATGCTTTAAACTCTACTGTGTCTCCATCAACTTTTAGGACATCGAGTTTGAGCCAGTCAACTTGAGATGAGAAATCTTCTATGAGTTCTATATCCGCTTCGTACTGGTTCTCTTTAACTGAACTCAGAAGTAGATACCTCGCATCTGCATTTACATAAGCGGAGTATCGACTTCGCATCAACTCCTCAGGGGAACTGATAACTCTCACGGCACTTATAATCTCACCACAACACTTTTCATACTCTTTATCTAAACCACATATACACATAAGCATCCATTTTTTAGATAGAATTATACTAGTTTTAAATAAAGGTTGATGTTAATGAAAATAAAGTCACTGTTTATATCAGCTCAAGAGGTTAACTCTGGAATGCTGTTTGTCTCCATGGGAATGATGGAGATACTCAAACGTAACCTAGAACGAGTTGCTTTTTTTCGTCCTATCATCTTTAAAGAGTCTGTTGTAGATGGAGATATAGAGTTTATACGCGAACGCTATAACCTTTGCATAGACTACGAAGATGCATATGGTTTTGATGTGGCATATGTAGAAGATATGATTTCAAAAAATAAAACAAATGAACTCATTAACCAACTCCTCCATAAGTTTAAAAAACTAGAAGCAGAGTATGACTTTGTTTTATGTGAGGGGATTCGGAGCTCTTTTTTAAATGCCAATATTAATTTTGATGTAAATATGAAAATAGCACAAAACTTTGGGGCTTCGTACATAAACATCATAAATGGTAAAGACTCTAGCCCAAAAGAGATTTATGAATCAGTTTTAATAGAGAATAAAACACTTATATCTTCAG
>JALSMC010000249.1 GCA_026987995.1 Sulfurimonas sp.
CCACCAGCATCGATGAAGTCACCCACTTTAAATGGACGAAATACGATGATAAGAACTGCTGCTCCAACATTTGCAAGAGAACCTTGAAGTGCAAGACCAATAGCAAGACCAGCCGCACCAAATACTGCTAAAAATGAAGTAGTATTAATTCCTAAAGCATTTAAAGAAGCAAGTACAACCATAAGAAGTAGTACAAAGTATATAAGGCTTTCAGCAAATTCTACTAAAGTAGCGTCTATATCTGCTTTTTTCATCATCTTCTTTGTAAGAGCAGTTATCTTGTTGACAGCCCATTTTCCAATTATAAATATTGCTAAAGCAGCAATGATTTTGAGCCCATATTCACTTGAGTAAGTGATGACCACATCACTATATTTTGAAAGTTCATTTTCCATGAGTTATCTCCTGTTTAATTTGGTAAAATTATAGCAAAAAGAAGGGAGAAATTAGTGATATTTAAGATCCAAGAGTTAAATAGTGTTGAAAAGTAGGCTGTACTTTGCTTCTATAACTCGTGAGAGCTGATAGTAGTCGTTTAAATAAGGTGACTTTACTTTAAAAAGCAGTTGTCTATATTTTAGATAAGTCATCCATATCTTCTTGCCTTGCTTTATTTTAGAAAGTTTGTGAAGTTCAAAACTAACAGCAGCATTTATAAAACCTTTGAGAAGCATCACTTCTTTATCTGTTGTGTCAAACCGCCGTGGGAACCATATCTCTTCGAGTGCTTCATGGGCATCATAGTAGCGCTCTTCGTTGAGGCAAACTTTGAACTCTTCTATCTTTACTAATGTCATTGTGGGGTGTCCTCTAAAAGTTGCATATTTTTTCTCCAGTAACCACGACCACCCTTAAGCGAGATGCAGTGCATAGTAGGAAACTTCTCTCTGTACTCTTCTAACCGGTTTGCTGTTGCTTTACCACTGTCGCAGTAAAAGACAAACACTGAGCCATCAGCATAGTTTTTTAACTCATGAGGGTTATACACTAGACTTTCTGCTTTTTCTATGGGAGAGAGTATTGTATCTACTAAAACAACAGCAATACCTTCTTTTGTAAGTCTAAGTTTATTTTCTAAGAACTCTTTTTGAGTCCATTCATCTGGATAATTCATAATGGAATTATATATAAATGCTATAATTAATGCAAGAAAAAGAAAGGGACTTTAATATGGAGTTAAAATTTGTAGGCGATATGCCACATGTATCTAAAAGTGGAGTCAGGTTTGACCATACACAACCCGATAAATATAAATTTCTTCAAGCAGCTGTAGAGATGCTTGAAGCACTCAGTTATGGCGAAACAGAAACTACAAAGCATCTTTATAAAACAGAAAATAGCGAATTAAGTGCACAAGAGTTGATGGCACTTATCAAAAAACATATACCAAATGTAGAGGATGCATTTAAGAAGTGTGATGAAAAAGCACATGACTTAGTGCATGACTTGGTAACACGTGTTCATGAAAATGATTCTCTTAATGAGGATGAAAAAACAGCATGGCTTGAAAATATTAAAATTATGCGAGCCTACTACTACCAGTATGTGATAAATAAGCGAGCTTATGAGAGAGCACTTGAAGCTCTTGGAGATGAGATACATGAGGGACATATAAAAGAGATTCGTGTACCTATGTTTAAAAACTATGGGGCTGTTATCGCTGACTTGATTGGAGTGTTAGAGAAGCGAAAAGCACCGATAGACTCAGAAGTGATTATAGAGCAGACTTCTGATGGTATTGTGGGAAGATTAGTTATAACACATACATAAAACTGTTATAATTACAGATGTCTAAAAAAAATAAGAAAAATAGTAAAATAAATCAGAAAATTCGTGAGTACTTTGGTAATGACCCTTTTGATGTAGGGATAGAGAGAGTTGGCTCTGAGACTCTAAGCGAACTCTTTAATGCACTCGGTCTTTATGACATCGAGCATAATAAAAAGCTTATGATTAAAACGATTCGTATGATTTGGAGTGAAGCTGATGGGGGCTATCGTCCTGATATTTTAAGATTTTTTGAGAACAATGGTGAGATTTATAGGGGCGAGAAAAAAGAACTGCCCTCTTATGATAGAGATGAAAAGATAGAGATGTTACTTGGTGAGCTTGATGCTAGCCCTGAGGAGTCACTAGAACTTTACACCGCATTTGCAACCATAAGAAGTAAAAAAATCACCATAGAAAAGATGGAATCAAAACTTCGCCATATCCGTTATGAAGCTAAACGCGAGGAGTTAGAGAAAGAACTTGAGGGGCACTTTGACATTGATGAGAGCTTTGAGTTTAATGCTTCCCTTACTTATTCTGTATACGGCCAGACTTTTCATAAAATCCTCACTTTAAATACTAAACCCTACTCATATGAAGAACTTGATGCGTTAGAAGTAGAGGAAATAGTAAAAAAGATAGGTGATGATAAACTTGCAACAGTCGCAAAAAAACAAGAACAGATAAACACTTTTATAAAATCTATCAGAGCACCACATGCTTATCTGACAACTGATGAGATTGTTACAGCATTTCGTGCAAGTCCTCCAAAGTCTAAGTTAGATTTTCCTCTCATAGGTACAAAAATACTTAAAAAGATAGTAGATGCTAAGATAGACTTCGCCACAGTAGAACTTCATGATGAAGAAGTACTTATAAAGCTTGAAGAGAGTTGTACCCTTCCTCATTCTGAAATAAAACTCTACTATAACCTAGAACTACATGTTGAGCTAAATGGTCTCCTCGAAGAGATATGGAGTTCAAAGAGGTTTAACTTTGATGATGTAAAGATAGAAGTTAAAAAAGAGCATGAAGAGGAGTTTTTTAACGAACTCTCTGACCTTATGCATGAGTGTAAAAAGTATGCACTACTTTTAAACCTAAGCGATGAAGAACTGCATGCAAAAGTGTATGAGTTTTTATTAGACATGATGCCACACTCTCTAAACCTTACTCCAAAGATAAAGAGAAAAGTGACACGGCGTTTCGTGCACTCTATCTCTGACTTACTCATAAAACAACAGCGCCAAGAGCTACTAAAGCGAACTATTCGTGACTTTAAAAACCTCTTTCCTATGGCTAGAGAGATGCGAAGAAAATTAGTCCTGCACATTGGGCCTACAAACAGTGGTAAGACTTATGCCGCGATGCAACAACTGAGAAATGCTGATACTGGTTACTACCTTGCACCCCTGCGTTTACTTGCTCTTGAAGGCTATGAGGGCTTAAAGTCTAACGGTATAGAATCTTCGCTTATCACAGGAGAGGAACAGATACTAGACGATGAAGCGACTCACATAAGTTCAACCATAGAGATGATGAACTATGAGGTTGATGTTGATGTTTGTGTCATCGATGAGGTGCAGATGATAGATGACCGTGACCGTGGTTGGGCATGGGCAAACGCCATCATCGGAGCTCCTGCAAAAGAGATTATTATGACGGGCTCTACAAACTCCAAAGAGGCAATAATTGCCCTTGCAGACTATCTAGGAGAAGAGTTGGAAATCATAGAGTTTGAGCGTAAAAATCCTCTCACACTACTTGAAGCACCAACAGAGATAAAAGATGTCCAAAAAGGCACAGCCATCATCGCATTTAGTCGTAAAGAAGTCCTGCGTTTAAAACAAAACTTCTCAAAAAACTTTAGTGTGAGTGTAGTTTATGGAAACCTCTCTCCTGAAGTAAGACGAGAAGAAGCACGGCGTTTTCGTGAGGGTGAAACTGACATAATGATAGCTACAGATGCTATTGCAATGGGTATGAACCTGCCCATACAAACCATACTTTTTTCAAAAGCTGAAAAGTATGATGGCATAACAACTAGAAATCTTTTTCCCTCAGAAGTACACCAAATCTCAGGTCGTGCTGGGCGTTATGGTCTGAGTGAAGAGGGTCATGTAGGGGCACTTAATCCTGAAGCTCTAAAAATAGTGAAAAAGAATTTTTACAAAGAAGCAAAAACTATCACTATCCCTTTTAAAGTGATGGCAAATTTAGAACACATCAAACTTGTAGCAAAAATATTAGAGGAGAACTCACTTGAAGTGATACTAAGCTTTTTTGTCAAAAACATGGAGTTTAATGGTCCTTTTTATGCCTCTTCACTTGAAGATATGCTAGAAGCTTCAAAGATAGTGGATGCTTACGACTTAGATATAGCTACAAAGTACAACCTTGCTTGTGCACCACTCACACTAAAATCGCCTTATATCATTGAAGCTTTTGAGTCGTATCTGCATGCCCTTGAACAAAAGCAAAGTGTTCATTATATTCATCCAACACTTAACGATAAGTATGCTCGAACAACTGATGAACTCCTTCGTGCTGAAGATATGGTTAAAGAGATATCTCTGTATCTCTGGCTTACTTATAGGTTTGGAGAGTTTTTTGTAGATGAGAAAAAAGCGAGAGACTATAGAGGTGTTTTGAACCGTTATATAGAACAGACTCTACATCAGACACAACTAGCACAGATGTGTAAACTCTGTTCTGCTCCATTGCCGATGAACTCAAAGTATGCGATTTGTCAGAAATGCTTTAAGAAGAATTATACAAGGAAAAGATAATGATAAAAAATATTTTAATTACATTAGCTGTAGGAATACTGTTTGCTGGATGTTCAGCTAAAGAGTTTAATGCAGGTGCAGATAGTATCATGAGTGATGTAGCAAATGCATTTGAAAACTCTAGAGATAAAAGTCAAGATTAGGGTTAAAAATAATAATTTAGCATAGCTTTATAGGTCTGTTCATCACTTTTTATGGATTGCAGTACTCTCTCTTTGTAATCATATTTGAGTTTCACTTGTATATTTTGCGAGAGTCTAAAACTCTGTGTAATTTTCAAAAGAGTTTGCTCCTGTGCATTTGTATAGAGTCTATAGGTTGCTTCTATATTTGTACTCATAAAGTCGTAACCATCCACAACAACTCCTATACTACTTCCCACTCCACCAACAAGAGTATCCTCAATATAAAATAGAGGATCAATTAAAATGTAGCTGTAGAGATACTCATTCCCTACACTGTACCCAGCACCAAGTGTTGTCGTAAAGTGCGTTTCATTATCGAGGTAATTCCTATCCCATCCAAGTTTCATTCTCCAAGAGAGACTAGAAAAAAATACACTTCTTTGTGTGAGTGATGCGATAGAGATTATAGTTGCATTCTCTACAGCTAGAGTCTCTTTGTCACTAGTAGAGAGTAGTAAATCTAAAAACTCTATTTGTGTACCTCTTAAAAATCCTAAGCTACTATCTTCTAGGTCATGGTAGGCTGGGCGAATACCTAAAAAGGTGACTGGCTGATTATCTCTATATCCAAATCCTGCCCTTGCTCTTATCGCTCTATGGCTATTTATTGGGTTAGGGGGTGTTGTGATAGTGAGTTTTTCACTCTTTCCTAGAGTCGCTCTACTCCGTGTCAAGGCATAAAAAAGTTTTAAGTAGTCTTCTTTTTTCATCTCACTTTGACTAAAAGAGTACTCTAAATACTCTATGGCAGCCTCTAAAATATATTTTCTTTGTTGAGGTGATACATTTTTCTCTAGCATAAAACTCTCTACAGAGAGATTCTCATCAACGAGTGCTTTTGAATAAGCTATATTTTTACTGCTCAGTAGTGATTCATATTTGAGGAGGATAGTTCGTTTAGATGGTCTGTAGTGTTGTGATGTCACAATACCCTCGCTTTTTGCTGCATGAACTGTCTCAAGAGGGATAACTGCAAAGTTGAAATATTTATGCAGGTCAATAGAAGGACGGGCAGCTTCAAGAAACCAGAGCATATTATAAGAGCAGTTTTGTGTAAAAAAATAGTAGTCAGAATGTGTTCCATTAAGCTCCCAAATATGTCGCACCATCCTTTGCACTTCACTTTGTGTCAAATCTAAATCATACTCCCAAATATCTCTTTTTTCTGTATCTCTATACTCTTTGAGTTTTTCATAATAGGGAAGAAGCGAGTACTTTCCATAATAGCCTCCAAAAAGCCCTTTAAGAGCAAAAACAGTCGCATTCTCTTTATCTGGATTAGCATCAGCCGCATAGTTTATGGCATATGCGAGTAGTTTTGATTTATACTTTGAGTTTATACGTATAAAAGTATGTCCAAACATTGAAGCAGGCGAGTTTATGTGAGCTGATGGAAAAACAAGAGTAGCAGAAGTAGGAGAGAGTCTGTTGAGGATCTCATCATAATCTACACAGCTAACCTGAGGAAACTCTGTAATATGAAGCTTTTCTTTTAGCCATGCTTTTCTTGCAGGAAATCTACACGCACTTGCATTGTCATCAAGTTGTGTTTCATTGAGGAAAGCATTTAGTGTGGCGTCTAGTTCATCTTTTGCATTAGTTTTTCCATTCTCTGCGAAAAAAAAGTCTGCATCGTCTATCTCGCTCTCTCCATCAACCATATGAAGCAGTATCTCCCAGTATCTCTCCTGTGAAAGATTCAAATTATCCGCTTTTGATTGATAGTATTCGACTGAAGCATGTAAAAAAGTAGTGCAAAAGATGAGTAAAAAAAATAGTTTGTGTAAGATGGAGTTTCCTAGAAAATAGAGTGAAGAATAGAGGTAAACTAGACAAGAATGTCTAGTTTATTAGAACTATATCGTAGCGATATTGTCAAGAACATCTGACATTTCAACTTTTTGTGAAGTGTAGATGCTGTTATAGTTCGCTTGAAGTGCAGCACTAAATGCAACAGTATCTTGAACTTCTAAAAGCTCAGCTAAAGTGTCAAGTGACTCACCATGTCCAACTGCAATCTCTTTTGCAAGAATGTCCATGTTAGATGCTACGAACTCTTCAGCTCTTTCATTCATAACTATTTTTGTTTTTTTACAACCTAAAGTTCCTGAAGTGATACCAAAAGTTTGGTTTCCTGAAATTATGGTATTTGTTGTTGCTTGAAGGGCAAGCATAAAAGCAGTAGAATTATCTTTGATAAGAACTGAACCAAGTCCACAACCAGTCTGATTGTTAGGAGATGCTATTACTGCTGTAGTCGTAAGTGTTACTGTTACTAATGTACTAAGAAAAAAATTCTTCATTTTCTATCCTTATGATAATTTGTTTAATTCTAGCTGTCTTTAACTTAAGCTATACTGAAGCTTTTTTTCATTAAGTCTTTTTTAGCTATACTCTATGTCAATAAAAAAGCTATTATTTGTTGGAAGTGTATTAATGTCTTTAACGGCAAGTTTATCTGCACAAGCGGAATGGATAGGTAATGCATTATATACAAAAGATTCTGTCATCTTCGGTCTTGGTGGAAAAAAAGCACAATTTAAAATGAAAATTATAGAATCAGGTAATCGTATATTATTAAAGTTACCAGGCTATGGTTGTCTTACAGAGTTAATTTTTCATGCCAAAGATGAAAATAAGTTTATTTATTCTGAAAAATTGTTAGAGGGTGATTGTATTATTGATGCTGATGCAACAACAACTTTAAAATTTAACGGCGATACAATAGAGTATATTTGGAAAACAAGTTCAGAATCCTTAACTTCTACTCTCAAAAAAACTAAAAACTAAACAGATTTTTTTAATTTACAATTAGTTAAGCTGTGTTTAATTTATTAATGTTTATAATGCATTGAATTTAACATAAAAGGGTAACAATGAAAAAAATGACTTTAGTAAGTATTGCAGTAACAGCAGTATTATTTAGTGGATGTTCACAACATTTAGGTAACTTTACAGCACTTTCTACGGATGCATACAATCCAAAGAACTTAGATACAAAACATAAAGTAGCTTCAAATATTGAAACAGATACTACAAGTTTACATATTTTAGGGATTCCTATTGGTGGAATGGTTAAACTTGATCAAGCTGTATCTGATACTGCTCATGAGGGCAAGGGAGATTTCTTAAAAAATGCTCAAGTTCATCATTATTGGTGGAGTGCTATTCTTTTCGGAAAAAGTGGGTATAAAATTAAAGCTGATGTTTATAACACACAAGATTAATTTTATGATAAAAGGAATGAGATATTCCTTTTATCAGCTTTAACTAATGATGATATTGATTAAATCCATAATACTCTTAGTTTTACTTCTTTTTACTTCTTGCTCTCAAAATTCTTTATCTGTCAATAATCAAAATAAATGTCATTGGCAAAATATCAATTTGAATGCAAAAAATAATTTTTGCTCATCTGTTAGATCAGCTATAGTATATGATGATAATATTGTTCTTGCTTTTGATGATGGAAGCATTGTTACTTGGAACTTGAAGACATTTAAACAAAAAATAGTTTTTGATACAGATAGTGACTATACAAGACGAGCATTACTTAAAGAAGAGGATAAAATTATCTCTGGTTCAAGTAATATGAAGCTCTATATACACTCTCTTGATGGGAAATTGATACAAGAGAAAAATTATGATAAAGGTAGTATTTTTAATGTTTTACCCTATAAAGACAAGTTTTATGTGGCTTTTGGTAATGCGGAGATAGGTGTAGTAGATAGTCAAAATTTAAATCTATTGTATTTATACAGGAAACATCAATATTTGGTTTATTCTCTTTATCTTGATGAAAAGAATAAACTACTTTATAGTGGTTCAGATGATAACAGTATTATAATTTGGAATGTTTTAGCTACTGGTCAGCTAAAGATAAAAAGAAGTATTAATGGTTTTCATGGTGCTATAAGGCATATCTTAAAATATAAAAACTTATTTATCGTAGCTAATGAAAGAGGTAGTATTTTGATGTATAATAAATCGTTTAAGAAACAACTATTTCAACAAGAGTTAGATAATAATATTATTTCTACTTTACTTGTAAATGATACCTTGTATATTGGAGATAGTAGCGGTAAATTATTTACCTTTAAACTTATAGAAAACTCTCTGGAGTTAGAGAGTACAATTGAGCTTAATGGGCTAATCCGATCTATAAAAAAATATAAAAATGATATTATTATAATAACTAAAACTGGTTTTATTTATACTATACGAGTAAGTAAGTAGCTGAAAACATGCTT
>JALSMC010000250.1 GCA_026987995.1 Sulfurimonas sp.
AGATAAAAAAGCTTTACTCCATATCTTGTTATGTATATTACTACTGCTATGCACTTGGTAACTCTAGCTTAAAACAAGCACCTTCTTGGGTATTATAACAACTAAGTTTACCACCACAATGTTCTTCTACTATCGTTCTACTCATATATAGTCCTAATCCTGTTCCATCTTTATTCAACTTTGTTGAAAAGTGTGGGTCAAATATTTCATCTATTACATCAGGGGATATTCCACCACCGTTGTCACTTACTTCAAGTATATATTTTCCATCAGAAGTATAAGACTTTAACTTAATGTATGGATTTGTAATCTTATGATCTACTAAAATATCCTGTGCATTTTTTACTAAATTAATAATAACCTGCTTGAGTTCATTCGAGTATGTCATAAAAGAATCCTTACACTCAAGTTCTTCTTTTATTTGTATATTCTTGTTTTGCAATGATATGCGAATTATATTCAAAACGCTATTTACTAAGTATGTATAACTAGTTGCCTCTTTATGTTTGTCTTGTTTGAAAAAATTTCTAAAGTCATCAATAGTGGCACTTAAGTGCTGTGTATAATTAGCAATATTTTGAGATATCTCTAAGGCCATTTCTTTATCAAGTTTTCCTAACTGTGCCTTTAGGTTTATAAGAGCACCGGCTGAAGCTATTGCACTCAAAGGTTGTCGCCACTGGTGTGCTATCATACTTATCATCTCACCCATCTGTGCCAAACGCGACTGATGTAACATCTGTTCATCTTTTTCTCTGTTTAACGCCACCTCTTCTTTTACTCTTTGTTCAAGGTTTGAGTTAAGAGACAAGGTCATAAACTCTAATTCTTTTCTGTCTGATATATCTCTCCAAACACCATATATAAGATCAGTATCATCAATACAAATTTTTGTAAGTACTATTTCACACCAAAATTCTTTTGCATTTTTATCCGTATGGAGCCATTCAAAAGTTGCATATCCTTCTTTAAAAGTGTACTCAATCATTTTAACCATTTTTTTCACTGAGGGTTGGCCATCTGGTTGATATTTAGGAGAAATTTTTCTTAAACTAACTGATAAAAAAGCCTTTTCACTCTCATACTTGAACAGTTTATACATTGATTTATTTAAACTTACAAATTTGTTTTCTTGAAAAATAACGATGCCATCAGTTGAGTTTTCATAAAGGATTTTAAAATTAGAGTCTAATGATGTTGTATTACGTATTGCTCTGTAGTGCTTATATCCAGCTATAAGAAAAACACCCATCATGGTAAACATTGTCAGAGCATACAGTTGAAATATATCACCACCATGATATACCATTGCAGAAATTAAAAATAAGAAATTTGGAACCATATAAATTATGTATGCAATAAAAACAGCTCCTAGTGTATACAAAGAACCTGCTGCTAGTCCTGAAATTATAGTTGCAATTAAAAAGATATGTGTGTCTGGCACATTATGTAAAATACTAATCCAGATAATATATCCATATAAGAGTGTACTTATAAATATAACTAGATACATTCTTTTTAGGTAGGCATAAACTTTTTTACTTTTGTTCTTAATGTGTTTAATAAGTTGTCTATTGATTAGTAATCGCACTACAAAGAAAAAAATATGAACTGATACCCAAATTATGAGAACAGTATTCTCAATAAAATCCTGTAGAAGATATACAATCACCAACGGGGCCACTATATTTACAATTATAATACCTAAACTGAGAGTCTCTGCTAATAATTTGATTAACTCAAAACTGTACTTCTCATTCCATAATTGTCTCAACATTTTGCATACTCCTACTCTAAGAGTTCAGGTTTACCAAAGTAGTAACCTTGAAAATATTCAACACCTAAGTCTTTTAAAATATTAAAAATAGTCTCATTTTCTACATACTCAGCGATAACACATAGTCCTTGTTCTCGTGCAAAGAGTATGATAGACTTTACAATAGAAACAGAAAACTTTGAAGACTCAATATTTTTGACTAGACTACCATCTATTTTAATGATATCTGGTTGAAAATCAAGTAACCTCTCATAATTAGAGTACCCTGCACCAAAATCATCTATTGCTATTTTTACACCATAAGACTTAACTTTGACAATAAACGCCTTAATAACCTCAAAGTCCTTCATCTCTTCATCTTCTAAAAGTTCAAAAGTAACTCTTTTGGCTCTCTCTCCACTGTTTTGTAAGAGTGTATATATCTCCTCTCTTATAGTTTCATTTTCCATGTCAATTGCTGAGAGATTTATGGAAATATCTGCTTCTACTTTTTGTAATGCTTTAAATGAATTTTGTAAAACAATAGAAGATATTTGAGTGTAGTACTTTCCTTGTTTAGCCACATCTAAAAAGAAAAAAGGTGCCATAACAGAACCATCTTTTTCTACAAGACGGACTAAGGATTCATACTTATATATTTCACCATTTCTATCTACTATCACTTGAAAAAAAGAGATGATATTAGAAGTATCAATAGCCTCTTTTACCTTAGTTAAAATACTTAAGTTTTTTTCTGCTATTTTATGTACTTTTTGAGCTATATCGTTTGTTACTAAAAAGTTTTGTTTATTACGCACTATCTCTTTCATTCCATACTTTACATTTTCGTATACATTATTTTCATAAGAGACACAGACAAGAATAGATACATCATAATCAATAGCATCCACTTTAATTTTTAAAGTATTAATAAGCTTTTGGAATGCTTGAAGCTCCACAATAGTTTCTTGTATATCATTACAGTCGATACACTCTTTTACAAAAGCATAGTTTCCATTGTCAAGCATAAAAAAAGATTCAAAGTTTAAGTTATTTGGCATGTTTTTTTCTAAGAGTATAGAGACTTTTGATTCAACCAAGAGAGAAAAATTAAAACCATAATATCGCTGGAGTTTATCAAAAGACTCTACTTTTATCTGAACAACCAAAGGTCTTTTTGCCGCTGCAATATAGTCTAAAAACTGTCGTGTTGAGTTCATAACTTCTGTAATATCATGTCTCATAGCAATATACTCTAAGATATTCCCATTTAGGTCTAAGATAGGCTGAATTATGGCATCAACATAGTAACTGCTACCATCTTTAGCACGGTTTCGTATTACACCTTTCCAAGGCTTTTTTTTCTTCTTAATAGTATCCCACAACTCTTCAAACATACTAACTGGGTTATCCGGATGTCTAATAATATTTTGATTAGCCCCTATAAGTTCTTCTCTTGAGTATTGTGATACGGAGCAAAACATATCGTTAGCAAAGGTGATGATTCCATCCACATCTGTTTTAGATATAAGTGTATTTTCATTTGCTACAGATTTATACTGCTCTAAAAAATTCAGATTTTCTTTAAATTTTTGCTTTATTTTTATTTTATCGATAATTTTATACATTAGTTCTAAAAACTGTGTCATATCAATTGGTTTTAAAAGATAACCATCAACTCCAAGGTGAATACTTCGTCTAAAGTACTCTATATCACTGTAAGCGGAAAGAAGAAGAATGGGGATATCTTTATTCTTTTTTCTGATGACTTCAATCATATCAAGACCATCTAAATTTGGCATATTTATATCAGTAATAATAAGCTCAATTTCATTCTCATTATATTTTTGCAAACCATCTCTTCCGTCAATGGCAACAACAATATTTGTAAAAAATTCAGATAAGACTGCTAAAGTGGGTATTCTAGCCTGTTCGTTATCTTCTATATATAGTAATTTTATATTTGATGTGTTCTCAATTATCTCTTTTAAATTATACATGAAACTATTTTACTCCAATATTCTTTAATTAAATTTAACACTTTTACTTAGTTAATGCCATAGGATGATAAACTTCAACTGTATCTTTGAGGTTTTGTTTTTGAATATGTGTGTATATTTGAGTACTCAAAAGAGAAGAATGTCCAAGTAACTCTTGAACAACACGAAGGTCAGCTCCCCCTGTTATAAGTGATGTAGCATAGGAGTGACGAAGTATATGAGGAGAAACACCCAAGTACTTCTGAGTAATTTTATAAGCACTTATACGACTTAGCTTGTTTTTTTGATAATTTAACCAAATGAACTCACTCTCAAAAGGCATCATCTCTTTATAAATTTGTATCGCTTTAATTGCTACTTTTGCTAAAGGAACGATTCGCTCTTTTTCTCCCTTAGCATGAAGTATGTGTAACCACTCCCCTTCTATATCATCTGCTTTAAGTTCTAAACACTCACTTATTCTAGCCCCACTTGCATACAAAAAAAGTATAAGTGCATAGTCTCTAGCCCCTATCCAAGTGCTTTTATCTATCAAAGAGAGTCCGGATTTCACTTCTTCGTATGAGAGAAATTTTGGTAACAGTTTAGGAATTTTTGCAAATTTAAACTTGTCATTCTTTTCACTAAAGTGCTGCTTGTGACAAAAGTCAAAAAAAGCATTTACAGAGGATAGTTTTCGGTTAAGGGTACGTTTATTGGAGTAGTTTGAAAGAGATTCTAGAAGCTTCTCTGAATTTAGGGAGAGTAAAGTCGAAGCTGTCTGTGACTCTATCTGAACTAAGTCACTTCTGTAAGCTTCAACACTTTTGCTTGACAAGGCACGAGTGACACTAATGTACTCTAAAAATGCCTCAAGCTCATTAGACATCTATTGAGTAAGAATTTTCTTATCATTTACAAAAAAAGATTTTTTAGAAGTAAAAACGAAACCATCATCAAAATCCACCTCATGTACAGTATAGTCAAAACTTTTTTTATCCAAAACTATAAGGTATCCCTCTTTTTCTAGAACATAAAGCTTATCACCATTACTTACCATCGCATAAAAGTGTGCAAATGGGAACTTCAGCTTGGATTCCACTTGTAACTCTGGTGTTAAAGAGATAACTTCACCCTGTTTTGTAGCGATAAATATTTTATCTTCATCATAAACAATATTTCGAATTTCATATTTTACACGAATCTCTTTTTTTGCCATTGTAAGTATCTTATATGATGTTGCTGCTATGATTTTGTTTTGTACTAGCTCAAACGCTATCACATTGTTAAAATTATCTTCACTTGAGACTATCACTGTACGAAGTCTCTTTTTTTTATTATTGTTTACAAAAACAACCTTACCATCAAGTGTTGGAAAGAGTACTAAGCCTCTTGTAAAGTAAGGATTTACAACTCGAGAGTCAACAGTTGTTGCTTTACCAACCTGTTCTTTAAAAAGTACTTTATTTGTGCTGATATCATAAATTGCAATCTCATTATCTGCAAAAATAACTGCTAGTTCACTCCCAGATATAGAAGCACCGGCGACACTTTTCTTTAAGTTGAGATGCTTTATTATACTTGGATTTTCTTGTGAAATAAGACTCACATTGCCATCTACTGATGCACTTATAACCCAACCATCACTCTGCGAGATAAGTCTATCGGACTCATTAATCTTTACATCCACTAAACCATTATGAGTAAGTATAGTTCTATCTTCTAAAAGAGCCACATTATCAGAGGTGTCAATTATAGTATGTTTTGATGCTTCATATGCTTCCCAATCAGCACCTAATTTTATAGGTTCATATACTTCTTTAGAGCTACAAGCTGAAAACAAAATAACAAAAATTGTACTGAGTACAAGATATTTACTCAAATAAGTTTTCAAAACTTACTTTACTCCATAATGCATTAAAGCATGTGCGACTTGAGAAAGTGGAGAGTTGATGTTAATCATACTCAAGATTTCATGTGCTTCACTTAATTTTTGATCATTCATTAAAATAACTGCACTCTGTACTCTTGCTAAATCTGCATAAATCGCATCTTGGTTATTTGCATACTCATCTAACTCTTTTATATCTTTGTTGTTTTGCGCTAACTCATACGAAGCCAAATCACCAACAAGAAGAGCTTTTGAACTTGTAAGTTTTTCTAAAGAAGCAAGATCTTTATTTGCTATAGCTTGAGAATATAACCATACACTACTAAGGCTTGGACTCAAAGACTCTAGTCTCGCTAATGTAGCAGGATTATCTGCATTTTTTTGCAACTCTGCTAATGCTATATTCGCCGAGTCGATAGTATTTTGTTTGTTAATTGTGTAGGCAATATTTCCTACGACAAAAAGAACAATAGCTACAACACCAGCTATCATAAGATTTTTGTATTTCTTTACAAATTTTTCTGTTACTACTGCTTTTTCAAAAAACTTCTCTTCAGAAGTTAACTCTTCTTTTACCATCTCTATGTCAGTCTTTAAGCTCAAAAAATATCCTTATATATAAAAAGTTTATAATATTATCGCATTAATTGTTAATATTGTATCAAACTATGATAAAATTGATTACAAATATAAACATAGGAATTTTAATGCAAGTAGATGATGCACTATTATCAAAACTAGAAAAACTATCTTTTTTAAAAATTAGCGAAGATAAACGAGAAGAAATCAAAGAACAACTTTCAGAGATAGTGACTTTTGTTGACAATCTCAGTACTTTAAATACAGATGGAGTTGAGAGTAACTTTGCAATGAGTCAGAGAAGTACTACACTTCGTGAAGACACTGTACAATCAAGTCAAACGGTAAGTGAAGATATTTTAAGTCATGCACCTAGTAGTGCAGATAACTTTTTCATCGTTCCAAAAATCATAGAGTAACTCAGTAATGATACAAGTTTATGGAATTAAAAATTGCGATAGTGTTAAAAAAGCACTCAAATTTTTTAAAGAACATGATTTAGAATATACACTTTTTGATTTTAAAACAGAGGATCTTCCATGTGAAAAGATTTCGTCTTGGCTAGAGCACACTGAGATGAAAGTACTGTTCAATGCTAGAAGTACAACACACAGAAATCTTAAACTCAAAGAGATGAACCTTGATGAAGTGGGTCAAAAAGAGTGGTTATGTAAAGAAAATCTACTTATTAAACGCCCAGTTGTTGAGTATGATGACAAAGTTATTGTAGGTTTTAATGAAGAAAATTATCAAAGGAGTTTTTTATGAGTGATGAAATTGAGGGGCAGGTAGCTTCAGACAAAAAAAGACTAGACATAAAAAAATTGCTAAAGTCAGTTTTAGCATTTAAGTCATCAGACCTTCACCTTGTTGTTGGAAGTGAACCACAGATTCGTATCGATAAAGAGCTCCGTGCCCTTAATCTTCCTGTTTTGGATGCTAAAGATGTTGAAACAATGGCATACTCACTTATCGAAGACAAACAGAAGAAAGAGTTTGAAGAACATAATGAACTTGACTTCTCTTTTGAGCTTGAAGGTATTGGGCGTTTTCGTGCGAACTACTATCGTACTATTCACGGTATTGCTTGTGCTTTTCGTATGATTCCTATCGATATACCAACCCTTGATGAGTATGGAAATCCTCCTATTTTTAAAGAACTTATCAAAAAAGAGAAAGGTCTTATCTTAGTTACTGGACCAACAGGTTCGGGTAAATCAACTACACTAGCCTCTATGCTCCACGAGATAAACCTCACTGAACGCCGACATATCATTACAGTAGAAGACCCAGTGGAGTTTGTACATAAAAATGTAAAGTCACTCTTTTCTCAACGTGATGTTGGAAGTAATACGGCTTCATTTGCTGCAGCACTCAAATATGCCCTACGTCAAGATCCAGATATCATCCTCATCGGGGAGATGCGAGATGCTGAAACTATCGGTGCTGCCCTAACAGCGGCTGAAACGGGTCACTTAGTTTTTGGAACGCTCCATACAAACTCAGCACCTGGTACTATTAACCGTATCATTGATGTTTTTGATGGAGAGGAACAAGCACAAGTAAGAGCACAGCTTGCAACTTCACTTGTAGCTGTTGTTTCACAGACACTTATACCAAGAATTGGTAGTGGAAAAGTAGCAACACAAGAGATTCTCATCACAAATCCAGCTATCCAAAATCAAATCCGTGAAGATAAAGTACACCAAATTTACTCACAAATGCAGTTAAATCAAACTGAAACACGTATGACAACTCAAACGCAACAGCTAGTTGAATTACTTCAAAAAAATATAATATCTAAAGAAAATGCTATCAAAAATTCAAACAGACCAGAAGAGTTAATGAAAGTAATAGGTGCACTTTAAGCTTTTCTCAACCGTATCATCTTAAAACGCTCACCCAAGAAGTTAGGCATGATAAGCATTTTTGCTTTCTCTAACTCTTGTCTATAAAGCTTCTCATCTACTTTCTCTTTTAGCATCTCTAATAAATCTAACATACCCATATCTATAAGTGCTACCATCTGTGCTTTTAGTTCTACAAACTCTACTCCAGCCTCTTTATATGCATCTTTTACATGCTCAAATGTAACATCATAAGTGATGTCACTCTTTGCAAAAAGAGTATCTCTTGGTAGATAATCTTCATTATCTTTAGGAATAAAAAAAGGTAGGACTTTATGTTTTGTATATATTCTCAGTGAAAAGTCAGGACGAGCTACCATTTCACCATAATCAAAACTCATAAACTCGAACTTTTCACAAGATGCTGCCATCTCTTTTGCGAACTCTTCATATCCTACAGCAATTTCTCCACGGTCTTTGTTATATTTTTCAGCCTTCTCTTTAACCCAAGTATCATCTACATCAAACTCTACTTCATGTTCCTCAATTCTGGCAGTTTTTCCTTTATAATATAGTTCACAAGGGAAAGCATCAAAAATTTCATTGGCTATAAAAAAAGCATTTTTACATTTGAGTTCTGTTAAAGATTTATAGTGTGTTAGTTCTACTCCGTCACCAAAAGAGTCTTCAAAGTACTCTCTTTGCTGATTTTGTAAATCATCAAATCGTTCTATAATCACAAAGTTAAAAGTTTGAAGTAATTCTGGTCTCAGAGTATAAATAAACTCACATACATCAGCTAAAAAATAACCATGATGTGCTCCAATCTCACAAATCACTGCGTTTGAGTCCAAAAACCCCTCATCAACTAATGAGATGATATG
>JALSMC010000251.1 GCA_026987995.1 Sulfurimonas sp.
TTAAGAAACTTATTGTACTATTCTTGTGTGATTTTAATTGTACTTTGGGATTTGTTAGAAATGTGCTTTATTGCCTTTATATAGGGGAATATCTTCAATTGTACTAAATAATTTTCAAATAAAATAATTAGTGTAATCTGTGGGGCTATGGCTGAAGACGTGCACCATATCTCACAAAGAAGTTTAGCTGATGGTGCAGGGTTTATAGGGCACTTTCATAAAGACAACAAGCATAACCTCATACCGCTTTGTAAAGACCACCACAACCAGATACACGATGGAAAACTCCAAGTAAACGGCTTTGTGATGACAAGTAAAGGTTTAGAGTTATAGTTTGAAAAGCAGATGAATAAGCCTAAAGAAGAGAAGGTTGTTGAGCCTGAGATAAATGAATCAAATGATTTTGTTCTTGATGATTGGTAAGGAATAATATGGATAGTGTTTTTGAGATGATTAAGTTACTGGCATTTATGATGTTTGTATCTTCTGTGGGTGGTCAAGCTTGGATAGCTTTTTTAGATATAGTAGGGCACTTCTCTAAAGCACTAGAGAAGTTTCGCCCGGCACCAGTACAAGATAAGTACTCTCGTATAGTAGTGGTTATTGGTTTAATAGTTTGGTATCTAAATACCAATGAATTTACATTAGTATTTGGAGACTGGGTTTAAGCTGAAAGTCTACTTATATATTGGAACTAAAATTGCTAGAATTATAATAGAAAATTAGAGAAACTCTGGAAACACTTAATGAATAAACTTTTACTCACTACTTTCACACTTATTTTGGCTATACTTACCCTAAGTGGTTGTACAGCTGGTCTTACAGAACCTGAACTGAACTTCGAACCACCAAAGTATGTAGAACAGATGCCATCGCGTGAAGATAAGAAAGACTTTACTTCTACAGGTAGTATCTTTGGACAGGGAGATAATCCTCTATTTTCAGACCATAAAGCAATGAATGTGAATGATATCGTCACAGTTGTGATATCTGAAACTGCAAGAAGTTCAAATGTAGGGGCTAAACAACTTATTGAAACTGACACATCAACTCTTGGTGGTGGTGTCTTTACAACTGGTGGAGCATCAACAGGAACAGGTGCTAATGGTACACTTGGTAAAGGTATAGCAGCAGTTAATGGCTATACAAATGCAGGTTTTAATTCAAACTCAGCAAGCAACTATGTGGGTCAAGGAAGTGCAACAAAAGATGCGAGTTTTACGACTACAGTATCGGCGAGGGTAGTGAAAATACTTCAAAATGGAAACTATTTCATCTCAGGAAAACGAGAAATATTAATAGACCATCAAAAGCAGATAATACAGATAAGTGGTGTAATCCGCCCTTATGATATAGACCAAAATAACAATATTAACTCTTCACAAATGAGTGAAGCAAAGATTTTTTATAAAACTGAAGGGGATGTTGAACGTGCAACAAAACAAGGTTGGGGAACTAAAGCTATTCAGGCTGTTTGGCCTTTTTAGTCTATTATATTTACTTTTATCAACTTCACTTGTTGCAAAAAGTTTTGAGGACTTTAAACATTCAGAGAGTGCAGCCTTTAAAAAGTATAATGATAAAAATGATCTTGCTTTTGCCTCTTACTTAAAAGATGCATGGGAAGAGTACTCCGTAAAAGTATCTCCTTCTTTATACAAAAAACAAAAACCAAAAAGTATAACCCCCTCAAGAGAAACAAAAATAAGAAATATTGGACCTAGAGTTAATATTAAAATACCTGAAATAAAAAAACAGGCAATAAGTCCTATAAAATTAGAAGTAGTAAAAAAAGATAAAAAAGATATCTATATAAACTATTTTGGACAAGAAGTAGGCTTTAGTATAGATGATAGTATTCGTGATGCACATTTTTACCCTCAAAATCAAGCGGGAATATTAAACTTTTTTAACCGCATGGCATCTAGTGATTATAAGCAAACTATTTATGAAATCAATGAAGTATGTAGAACATTAAAATTAAATGACTGGGGAGTGTATCAACTCGTTCATAAACTTTCAAAAACTATCTATAGTTCCGCTGATAGTAGAAAGTTATATGCATGGTTTATTTTTAACAAACTAGGCTATGAGGTAAAAATTGGACTTGGAAGAAAGCATGTTGTGCTTATGCACTACAGTGAAAAAATAATCTACTCAACTCCAAGTTATAGTTTTGCAGATAAAAAGTTTTATGTTGTAAGTGCTTATGCTAAAGAATCCCTTGGCAATATATATACCTATAAACAAACTTATCCAAATGCTCATAAAGCACTCGACTTAGAACTCAGAGAACTCCCAAATTTTAAAAAAAATCTTATGCATAAAACTGTTTCATTTACTCAGTTTGGCAGAGAGTATAGTTCAACATTTTCTTATGATAAAAACCTTATTGACTTTATGGGTACATATCCTCAAGCAGACTATGAGACTTACTTCAATGCTCCGATGAGTTCTCTCGTTTATGATCAAATAGCTTCTGACCTGAAAAAATATATTAATAATAAACACTCAAGTTATGCCATAAACTTTGTACTTGCATTTGTTCAAAAATCTTTTAAATATGAAACAGACCAGCAGCAGTTTGCTAGAGAAAAGGTTATGTTTGCGAACGAGACACTCTATTATGAGAAGTCAGATTGCGAAGATAGAGCTATTCTTTTTGCATATCTTGTAAAAAAACTTTTTAAAATAAGTGTAGTTGGTGTGAAATATAAAGATCATATGGCAACCGCACTCTATATTCCTATGCAAGGGGATAGTGTAAAGAAGGGCTCCAAAAGATATGTTATAGCAGATCCTACTTATATTAATGCAAATATTGGGCAAAGTATGCCAAAATACAAATCTGTAATACCTCAGTCGTTTATTACAGTGAGTAAAGGTGGTTAATAATGGGTTTAGATAGTTGTACACTTGTATCTAGTATAGCAAATAATGCAGAATTAATTGATAAATTAAAAGAAGATAAAAAAGTTAACTACTTTTTAATTAACTTAGATAATTTTTCAAATATTAATAGTGTTTATGGTTATAAGATAGGTGATGAAGTGTTATGCCAGGTCGCTAATTATTTAACTATGGTAAAACCAAAAAGTGCATTGCTGTATCGTTTTAGTGCCGATAAGTTTGTACTAGTGGATGAGAGAGAGTTAGAAGATAAGGATTTTATATCTATATCTGAAGCAATTTTAGCATTTTTTTCTCAAGCAGATATAGTAATTGATGGCAACTTAGAGTTTAAAGTCTCTTTGAGTATTGGTATCTCATGTGACAGAGGACTTGTCAATATTACGCAAGCAGAAACTGCAGTAGATGAGCTCAGAGAAATGAGAAGGCATCATTACTATCTATATAACCCTCTCTCAGAGTATGTAAAAGCACAAGAGATAAAAAATTATTGGATTTTAAGGATTAAAGAAGCGGTTGCTAATGAAAATATTATTCCCTATTTTCAGCCAATTATAAATAATAGTACTGGAAAAATAGAAAAATATGAGTGTTTAGCTCGTATAAAAGATGAAAATAAAATTATCTCTCCATACATGTTTATAGATGCTGCACGCATAACGGGAAACCTCTCTTATGTTACAAAATCATTAATCTCTCAAAGTTTCAAAAAGTTTTCTGATACAGATTTTGAATTTTCAATAAATATCACAGGAGAGGATTTACTGCTGGGTTATTTAGAATTTTATCTTCTTAAGTATGCACAAAAGTACAATATTAATCCATCAAGAGTTGTTTTAGAGATACTAGAAGACATAACGACACTAGATAAAGGAACAACATTAGCACAACTTAATTCGCTTAGAGAAATAGGTTTTAAAATTGCCATAGATGATTTTGGAGCAGAAAACTCAAATATGTCTCGGTTACTAGAACTCAAACCTGACTATCTTAAAATAGATGGTGCTTTTATAAAAAATATAGTTAGCGATGAGAACAGTGCTATAATCGTTGAAAGTATAGTGCTTCTTTGTAAAAAAAGTGGCATAAAAATTATAGCGGAATATGTACATAATAAAGAGGTACAAGAGAAGGTCAAAGCTTTTGGGATTGACTACTCTCAAGGGTACTACTTTAGTGAGCCGAAGCCCAATCTATAGTCTCTAACTTAGTAGTTAAATGCTACCTTATAAGTAGGATCATCTTCTTCGTAAGAGCAATGTGGACCAGCTTTTTTTAGGATAGCTTTACAGTCTGCTGAGAGATGACGTAGTAGTAAATTCTTCCCTGCATCTTCGTACTTCTTAATGATAGCATCAACAGCCTCAACCCCACTCGCATCCATAACACGAGCATTTTTAAAGTCAATGACAACTTTTGGAGGGTCTAGGTCTATCTCAAAGTTATCGCTAAAAGTTGTAGCACTTCCAAAAAAGAGTGGACCATCAAGCTCGTATACTTTTGTACCATCTTCTTCGGTATGTGTCTTCGCCCAGATACGAGCATGTTTCCATGCAAACGCGAGAGCAGAGATGATAACCCCAGCAATAACGGCAATAGCTAAATCTTCAAAGATAGTGATGATAGTTACAGTAACCATAACAAAAGCATCCGTACGAGGCATATGTTTCATATGAGAGAAGCTTGACCACTCAAATGTTCCAATAGCAACCATAAACATGATACCCACTAGAACTGCTACGGGAATTGTGTTTAAAACATCAGTCATAGAAACAACTAATATAAGAAGTCCCACAGCTGCTGTAAATGATGACAATCGACCAAGTCCACCTGAAGTGAAGTTAATGATACTTTGACCAATCATAGCACAACCAGCCATACCACCGAAGAATCCACAAGCAACATTACCCGCACCAAGTGCAACACACTCTTTGTTCGCACTACCACGAGTACCACTCATCTCATCTAAAACAGAGAGAGTAAGAAGTGACTCTATAAGTCCAACAAGAGCCATGATGACTGCATAAGGAAGTACAAGTATAAAAGCATCAAGACTAAAGAGAGTGTCGGGAATGATAAGGTGTGGAAGTTGTCCTGAGAACTCTGTTAAGTCAGCTAAATCGCCTACTAGGATTGTATCTAGCTTGAAAAAGTATACAGCAAGTGTGAGTCCAACAATGGCAATAAGCCCAGATGGAACAGCCTTTGTAACTTTTGGAAGGGTGTACATGATGAGCATAGTAATAGCTACTAAGATATACATCATGCTACCCTGCCCTTCAAAGAACTTAAACTGTGCCATGGCGATGACGATAGCTAGACCATTTACAAAACCATACAGAGCAGGTTGGGGAACAAGACGGATAAACTTTCCGAGCTTGAGTACTCCAAACGCTACTTGAATAAGACCTGTGACTATGGTAGCAAGTAAGACATAGTTGAGGAGGTTTATGTACAGTTCTTCTCCTGAGAGACCAGTAGCTTTAAGCATACCATTGACTTCAAGTGTAAGTCCGATGAGTACAACAGCAACACTTCCAGTCGCTCCTGAAATCATACCGGGTTTACCACCGATGATGGCTGTGATAAATCCAAGAATAAACGCAGTATAAAGCCCAACAATAGGACTAACTTCAGCGATAAAACTAAACGCGATAGCTTCAGGAACAAGAGCAACAGCAACAACTAAACCTGACAAGATGTCATTTTTAATATTTGCCGCTGTGTATTTTTTTAAATCAAACAATGGTATGTGCCTTTTATAGGAAAATAATTTTGGAATTATAGCTTATTTTTATATAAAAGATACTGAGATTACAAGCAAAGGCGATCTGCCCACATGGTAAGATCTACTAGTGAGAGTTGACCACTTTCACGGTTTATCTCTTTTCCTGCTTTAAATGCGATGATGGTAGGAAGACCTGTTACTCCATACTCTTTTGCAACAAGTTGGTGTTTGTCTACATTTATCTTTAAAAAACGCACCTTTATACCAAATGCAAGTGCTGCATCTTCATAGTCATCATACATCGCCATACAAGGGCCACATGTAGATGAGTAAAAGTCTACGAGTGTTGCTATTTCATTTTCATTTATATGTTTCATACAGCGGTTGTCATTTACCTCTAGTACAAAGGGGTCGTTTATATCTGCTTTGCATTGTACACACTCAACTACATTATTTTGAGTATTCTCTTCTACTGCGTTTATAGTGCTACATTCTGGACATACTATGTTTATTGTTCCCATTATATCTGGCCTTATGTTTAAATATTTTGCGAAGTAACTATATCTTTGTCTCATGATTACTTCTGTTTTGTAAATGCTATCTGTGCACTGCTATATGTTTTTCCAAAACTCTTGGCTAAGTTATGTACTTGTTTTAAGGCACTTATGAAGTCTTTGTGTGTGAGTGTTGAAAGAGGATGTAAAAACAGAGCATACAAAGTATCTTCAGTTACACCATATCTACAATCAAGAGCAGAGTGAAAGTTCGCATCCATGAGAGCATCTTTTATCTTTGGTGCTAAAGAAGAGTACTGTGTTATAGGAGCGATGATACGCATACGGTCAAACTCTTCATCAGGGTAGAGTGCCATCTTTGTGTTTGAGTACTTAAAGAGCACATAACCTGCCTCTTCTTCTAGTACCTCAGTCTCTAGTTGGTTTTTTAGGATGCCTTGTATCTTCTTCCCAGTCATCAAAGCTTCGGTATCGTGAGCCGCTTGCTCATCTAGTAAGTTTTTAAGTGTATATGTTTTCATTTAAGGAATTATATCTTATATTTTTAAGCGAAAAGTTTAAAAATAATCTGCTATGATAAATAAATAATATTTTAATGGACAGAATTATGAAAAATTGGTACGAAAAAACAAGAGAAAAAACAGAAAATATATTTCAAGAGATTACAAAACATAACTTTGTCAAAGAACTTATGAGTGCAACTTTAGATAAAGACATTTTTGGGTTTTATGTAAACCAAGACTCATTATACTTGAGCGAATACAAAAAGGCACTAGTTACAGTAGGAACGAAATGCCACAAAGCACAAGAGACACAGTTCTTTTATGAGTCGGCTACGGGTATCATACAGGTTGAAGATGCTTTACATAAAGACTTTTTAGAAGAGCAATATGTAAACGCGGAGCCTTCACCAACTTGTGAGCTTTATAACTCTTATCTCGCTCGTATAGTAAATAACGAGTCAGTTGAAGTGGCAATCGCTGCTGTGCTTCCTTGCTTTACTATCTACAAAGAAGTAGGGGATTTTATACTCAAGCACCAAAATAACAAAGAGAGTAACCCTTACCAAGCATGGATAGATACTTATGCAAGTGATGAGTTTGCTCTTGCAGTAGAACAAGCCATAAGTATCGTAAACAGATATGCACTTACCGCTTCACCTGAGAACCTAGCGAAGATGGAAGAGGTGTTTATAAAAACATCAAAATTAGAGTGGATGTTTTGGGACTCTGCTTATAGAAGAGAGGCATGGAAAATATGAGTACATCATATACTTGTGTTTTAACTATAGCTGGGTCTGACTCTGGTGGTGGTGCTGGCATACAAGCAGACATAAAAAGTATCTCGGCAAATGGTGGATATGCGGCTTCTGTCATAACGGCATCTACTGCGCAAAACACACAAGGGGTTACAGACATACATGCTATACCAGTACCACACATAATCGCTCAGATGAAAGCAATCTTTGATGACATAAGCTTCTCGGCTGTAAAAATAGGCATGTTACATTCGTCTGAGGTTATAGAAGCAGTTAAAGAGACACTATCAGAGTACAAAATAAAAAACATTGTTTTTGACCCCGTGATGATAGCTACTTCAGGAGATAAGTTACTTAACGAAAATGCAGTGGAGAGTCTCAAAGAGTTTTTACCGAGTGTAATGCTCATAACGCCAAACATCCCAGAGGCTGAGTTACTTGCAGGACATAGTATAGAGATAGAGAACATGCAAGAGAGTGCTAAAGAGTTAGGGGAGTTATATCATACTTCTGTTTTACTCAAAGGTGGACACTTGAAGCTCAGTGATACTATGACTGATGTACTTTATAACTATGAGAGTAAGAAAATCACTATCATCCATAACAAAACGGTAGAGACTAAAAACACACATGGAACGGGTTGCTCTTTGTCTTCGAGTATAGCAACTTACATTGGTTTAGGCTTTTGCCTTGAAGAGGCATGTGTAAAAGGGTGTGAGTATCTAAACTCGGCTATAGATGCTGGTAAAGATAAAGTCATCGGAAAAGGGCATGGACCTGTAAATCACTTTTCTTTATGAAACCAGATGCAAAAGTCCAAAGTCTAAAAAACTATACTGAGTTTGAAAAGGTAGTGAGTCTGAGTCCCGAGGAAAAAAGAGAACAGAAGATAAAAGAAAATGCTGCTTATATCGAGTACATAAAAGAACACGATAAAGAAGCTTACAAAAACTACCTGAGCTACTCTACTTACTTAAAGATTTGAGTTTTTGTGTTTGTAACTCTTTTTTGACATAGATTTTGAGATAAACAGCTGCACTTGTGATGATAAGAAGCATACTTATCCATAGGTAAATTATAGAAAGCTCAAATACATATACAACGAAAGTAAAGAAAATCAGAGGCATAAATATCTGTCTGTAAAAACTCACATAAGGCACGACAAAAGGCCTTTTAATCCCTTGAAGTGTTGAGGTTGAGATAAAAATCGTGATAAATGAGAAAAATATAAAACTTTCAAAGATAATGTACACATAAGCGATGTCTACAACCTCTGTGTCTGTGTCAAACACCATAATCATATACTTACCAAACAAAGCTATCAGAACGACTCCAATAGCACTCATAATATAACCATACTTTAAAGCCTTATGTATCACTTCATCTATGCGCTCAAAGTTTTTAGCACCAAAGTTGTTTGAGACTATAGATATAACGGCAGTGTTTAACCCAAGCATA
>JALSMC010000252.1 GCA_026987995.1 Sulfurimonas sp.
TTGACAAAAAGTTTTTTACCCAAAGCCCCGCCAGGATGAAAAGAAGCAAAATCGCTCTTTTTAAAATCCCGTGCCCGCATCAGACAAACTGCCAAAGCATCACCAAGTGCTAAAGTCAAAGTCGTTGAAGAGGTTGGTGCTGTGTCTATCGGGCATGCCTCTTTATCAACATTTATCTTTATAACCAAGTCACTAAAAGAACCTAAAGTAGAGTTCTCATCTTTTGTCATACCAATAAGTGGCACATTAAAGCGCTTTATATGGGGTAAAATGGAAGATAATTCTTCACTCTCACCACTATAACTAATCCCTATCACAACATCACCCTCACCTATCATCCCAAGGTCACCATGAAGTGCCTCTGTGGGATGGAGAAAAAAGCTCGGTGTTCCAGTAGAAGCGAAAGTTGCAGCCATTTTAGCCCCAATAAGTCCACTTTTACCAACACCGGTGATGATAAGTTTACCCTTGCAGTTTAAGATAACTTCTACAGCTTTATCAAACTCATCACCAACAAGCATTGCTGCGGTAAAAAGTGTTTTTGCTTCGATGTTAAGAGTCTCTTGTGCAATTGTTTTAAAATTCATAATAGTATTATAGCGTTTTGTGCTTCAAGTTCTTAAGTAATAGGCCATAAACAACTTCACAAGCAACAACATATAAAAGGTTTAGGTTCAAGGCGAACTTTACTTGGGCGTACGAGTACGCTTAAGTGAAGTTCAACGAAGAAGATGAATCTTTTAAATATTGCCCTACGGGTGAGAAGAGCAGCTACAAGCTACTTCGTTAAAAACCCTTGAAGTTACTAGTAGCTCCTGCGGATTTTCGCCTTGTATCTTATAGCTTCTCTTCTCATTGATTGTGAAGTTGTTTATGGCCTATTACTTAATCTTTACTCCAAACCTCTTCACATACAACAATAGAACTCTCACCGGAGATAAGTGTTAATTCTCTATCATCAGTGTTACATTGAAGCTCTATAGAACGGCTACATATTTCTTCTATATCACTAGAAAATGAGAGGAAAACTACTTTTACATTTTTAAAGCGTTTGAGCACTTTTTCATTTTGTTTAAACCAAGAAGCGGCCATGCCCTCTTGGTAGGTATAGATGATGACTTTATCTGAAGTACCCGATGCTTTTTTGATGCGTTTTTCATCGGGTTGCCCGAGTATGATAGAGAGTTCTATATCTCCACTCATTGACTTTTGCCATAAGTCTGGTTCATCATCTTGGTCTATGCCTTTAGTGAACTCTAGTGTTTCACTCGCATTTAGTACAAACGCAGTGAGTCGCACCATCAAACGCAGGTCATTTTCTGAGGGGTGTTGTGCTATGACTAAAGAGTGTTCCCCGTAGTAGTGAGTGTCCATATTTGCAATGTTAATATTTGCTTTGTAAATTGTTGCTTTTGAAGCCAAGAGAAATCCTTATAAGATAGAGCGTATCATGATGGCATAGTGTAAAACAAACAGGTTTATAAAAAAGATGAGAAGAGAGGAGCCACGTGAAAAGAAATTTTCTAAGGCTGATCTTTCTTTGTTGTTTGTTCTAAATGCAATAGTGATATGGATAGCAGTCATCACAACCAATCCACCTACAAGAATGAGTTTGTTTCGTAGCAAAATGACTACTTCGCTTGTGTCGCCACTAATAAGCAAGCTTAAAAGTCCGTTGTTGTAAATCATCACCAAACCAGAGCTTAAAAGAACTGCTAAAGAGACAAGTTCAAAGTAACCAAATATTGGTCCTATGTGAGGATAAACTGATTTCTGTTTCGCCTTATCTAAAAGAGTAACACCTAAAACAAACATAAAAATAGAGCCACCAATCCATGCAATTGCTGCAAAAAGGTGAAAGTGAATTAACCAGTTCATTGTCTTCCAAAAATTAAAGTGTGAAATAGTATCTAAAATGTGCTAAAATACGACTTTGATACAAGGAACAATTATGAGAAACAATATTGGACAATATACAAATACAATTAGCCCACTTACACTAGAAGATAGAACGTTAAGAAGTAACACCCTCATCTTAGGTGAAGTTGGCTCAGGTAAAACAAATCTTGCCTGTAGAATACGTAACTTTGCAGTAGATAATGATGTACCTACTATCTATTTTGATTTTAACAACTCTTTTGAAGAAGAGATTGAACTTAGATATAAAGATACCGATTTTAATTACATTAAGTTTGAAGAGAGTGATGCTTTTGATGCTGAATTTGCTAAGCTTACTGAGCAAAGAAAACATATTTATATGGCAGTAGACCCAAAATACTTTACAAATAAAAAAGATGTACAAAGTCGTCTTACGAAAACTATGTCACAAGATGTTTTACTACAAAACTACTACTTTTTCTTTCACGACATCGACAATTTAAATGGTTTTTACACAAAATTTGAAGACTTTTTGCTCTACCTTCTAAGTTTTAGTCATCTTCAAAAATTTGGTTTTACTTTTCTTGCACAGCCTCACTCTACATTTGAGAGCCAACAACTCAAACTACTGTTTACATTTTTGTATCTTGGACGTTGCTCAAATACAAACTATTTTAACACGGCAGTTATAAAAACACTCAAGAAAAATGAATTTTATTATCAGTACAGAACTGCTCACCAAACACTACTCTTTAATGCCATTAAAACAAATGTCGTGAAGATAGATGAGTACATTTTAGAAGAGTAATTATGCAAAATATATTTGATGAAGTTGGCTCTTTAGACAAACACTGTTACACTAAGTTTGGACTCACTGAGGACTTACTTATGGAACATGCAGCACAAGGCATGGCTTCTTACATCAAAGATAATTTTTCAAAAGATTCAAGTGTCACAATTGTCTGTGGCTCTGGCAATAACGGTGCTGATGGTTTAGCACTCGCACGACTTTTACACCACTACTTCGATGTCACCCTTCTTTTAGCCAAACCTCCAAAGTCAGAAATGGCAATACTTCAACATAAACGCACTCAATCACTTAACATCAAAGAATCTGAAATACTTTTAGAGTCTGATGTTCTCGTAGATGCTCTTGTTGGCACTGGCTTTAAGAGTGAACTGAATCCTGCACTTACGATTCTTATGGATGAAATGAACAACTCTTGCGCATTTAAAATAGCTTGTGATGTCCCTTCTGCTTTTGCATTTAATGCAGATGTGACTTTAACTATGGGTGCTTTAAAAAAATCTCTTTTTCTTGATGGTGTTAAAGATATTGTTGGAGAGATAAAAGTACTTGACTTAGGGATTCATCGTGATCTGTATGAGAATGACTCAAACACGAAACTATTAGATGAAACAGACTTAGAACTTCCCTACCGAACACAAAAAAACTCACATAAAGGAAGTTTTGGTCATCTAAGCATCGCTAATGGCGAGATGCGAGGGGCTAGTATTATGAGTGCATTATCTGCTTCGCGTTTTGGTTGTGGTTTAGTGACACTAATCACTCATCAGACCAAGCATTCTCTTCACCACTCTCTTATGAGTGCTTCAGAACTACCTTTAAACACAACTGCTCTCGCCTGTGGTATGGGTTTAGGCAATGCTTTTAGCGAAGATGATTTAGAAAGATTTTTTGATAACAGACTTCCTCTCATAGTTGATGCAGACATTTTTTCTATGCCTATCATTCTTACACTACTCAAACGCGATGCTCTTGTTTTAACACCACACCCAAAAGAGTTTGTATCACTCTTAAAGCTTACAAACCTAGCCGATATCTCTATAAAAGAACTTCAAGAAAATCGTTTTACCTATATAGAACTCTTTACTAGTAAGTACAAAAATGTGACACTACTTCTCAAGGGTGCAAATGTCATCATCGCTCAAGATGAGAAAATATTTGTAAATCCTCACGGGACTTCTGCTTTAGCAAAAGGTGGAAGTGGGGATGTTTTATCTGGGCTTATCGGCTCACTTTTAGCACAAGGATACTCTTCTTTAAACGCCACAATTCAAGCTTCACTTGCTCATACAGCATTAGCAAATAACTATAAAGGTGCTGATTTTTCTCTTACACCTGATGATTTGATAGAGGGAATAGCTAATCTCTAAGAAAAAATCATTATAATTACAACAAATCAGTAATAATAATTAAATTAAATACTAAAAATAGGAAGACTAATGGACAACATTTTAAAAATCGGAAAATATGAACTAGGCTCGCGTTTAATCGTAGGAAGTGGAAAGTATGACTCATTTGAGATGACAAAAGATGCAACACTTGCAAGTGGAAGTGAACTTATCACTGTCGCTGTTCGTCGATTAAACATCACTGACCCTGATAAAGAAAACCTCAGAGATACATTTAAAGGAACAAATGTTAAGTTTCTTCCAAACTCTGCTGGGTGTGTGACTGCTGAAGAAGCTATCACTACTTTTCGTTTAACTCGCGAGGCAACTGGGATTGATTTAATTAAACTAGAAGTTATCGGAGATACTAAAAAGACTCTTTATCCTGATGTTTTAGAGACTATAAAAGCTTGTGAAGTTCTTGCTAAAGATGGTTTTACTATCATGGCTTACACTTCAGATGACCCGATCATGGCAAAACGCCTTGAAGATGCTGGTGCCCATGCTATTATGCCTCTTGCTGCCCCTATTGGTTCAGGTCTTGGTATCCAAAACCCTTACAACATTGTTTTTGTTCGTGAAGCTGTAAATCTTCCTATCATCGTAGATGCTGGAATCGGTTGTGCTTCAGACGCTGCTTATGCGATGGAACTTGGTGCTGATGGTGTTCTTACTAACACTGCTATTGCTCAAGCACAAAACCCTATGATAATGGCAGAGGCAATGAAACATGCCGTTCGTGCAGGTCGTATGAGTTACTTAGCTGGACGTATCCCTAAAAAGCCTTATGCTACTGCTTCAAGCCCAGTTAACGGAATGATTCAGTTCTAATGATAGCTCAAGAACAACTGCCTATGGTGGCAATGCCTAGCATGAATGATACGCATTTAGAAGATATTATCTTGATAAATCAACTCTCTGCTGCGGCAGCAAGTAAAAATGTAGCGGCAACAAAAATATTTTTAGAAGAGTTAGTCGAGCATACTATCGCTCACTTTAGTGGGGAAGAGGCGATGATGCGAGAGTATAACTTTCCTCCTTATCCTATCCATAAAGCACAACATGATAGAGTGCTTCAAGAGATTAAAAATGTTACAAAAATATTTTCTGAGGGTGAAGGTGACTTCTCGCTTGTCACTGCTTATGTAGATGGGTCTTTAACACCGTGGCTCATCGACCATATACAGACACTAGACACAGTTACTGCGATGTTTCTGGTAAATGCGACTAAAGCTCAATCTTAGTAGATAAATGGGTCATCAATAATAGCTGACCCATACCTTCAAAAAACTTTTCCACTCCCATTTCATCCGTTTGAAGCGCTTTTTTTAGAGCAACCATAAAAACAAGTTGTGACTCCTCAGATGCTTGCATATAAGTATCTACGATGTACTCAAAGCTAAGAGTATGCACTTTGGAGTTTACATCAAAGTCTATCTCTGAGAAAATATCTATGTTCTCTTTTAATAAAATATTTTTACACTCATCTGATACTTTACTCATCTCTTATAGCCTCCTCATCTAGTTCACCACTTTTTAGTTTAGCCATATAAGTGTTTAACTGCTCTCTTACATCTCCGCTAAGTATCAGTAATCCCAAGATATTTGGAAGAGCCATAGCGAGCATAAGCATAAAGCTAAAGTCAACTAAGATTCCCGTACTTACTACCGTTGCTACAACAGATAGCGATAAAAACATTATCTTATAAACAATAGAAAACTTAGAACCAAAAAGATAGACCCAAGCACGCTCACCGTAATACGACCATGAAATCATAGTTGAAAATGCAAATAAAAATATACTTATAGATAAAACTGTTGGAAACCATGAGATAACAGTTCCATAAGCTGCACTAGTTAAAGCTGCACCCTCTTTGGCTGCAATAAGTGCTGTGTAAGCTCCATCAGGTTCAAAAACACCTGTAATAATAATAACAAGTGCTGTCATAGTACAGATGATAACAGTATCTATAAAGGGCTCATAGAGTGCTACCATTCCTTGACGAACTGGGTACTTCGTCAGTGCTGGTGCATGAGCAACAGGAGAAGAGCCAATCCCCGCTTCACTTGAAAATACTGCTCTTTGAAAACCTTGGATAAGAGCACCTAAAGTACCTCCATAAACAGCACTAGAGCTAAAGGCCTCAGAAAAAATGAGTGCAAATGCATCATATATTTTGTCATAGTTTGAAGCTAAAATCCAAATAGAAGCACTAAGATAAATAACTACCATTATAGGAACAAGTGTTTCAGTTATCGAAGCTATTCGCTTCACACCACCTATAATGACAGCTCCAGTTAATGTAGCAAGTATAAAACCAAATACTAATGGGTTAGTTGCAAAATAAGGAATCTCATGAGAAATTACACTGTATGCTTGGGAAACTTGAAAAATATTTCCTCCACCAATAGCCCCACCAATCATCAAAAAAGCAAAAACTATCGCTAAACCTTTTCCAAAACCAGGATACCCTTTAGATGCCAAACCTTTAGAGAGGTACTCCATAGCACCACCCATAACAGTGCCATCTTTTAGAAAAACTCTATGCTGTATGGAGAGTGTCACTTCTGTAAACTTTAGACTCATTCCCAAAAAACCTGCAAATATCATCCAAAAAGTAGCCCCTGGACCACCGATGGCAACCGCTAGTGCAACACCAGCGATATTTCCTAGTCCTACAGTAGCACTTAGAGCCGTTGTAAGTGCTCCAAATGAAGATATGAGTCCTTTATCATCAGCAGTTGTGTAGCGTCCTCTAATGATGTCTAGTGAATGTTTAAATGCTCTAACATTTATAAACTTTGTAACAAAAGTCAAATAAATACCACCAGAGATAAGCCATATCACCAAAAATGGTAAATGCACACCATCAATTGCTCCAAAAAGTATGTCAAAAAATAAAATAGACTCTAAAAAAGAGTTTGCTGCAGAAAAAAATTCGTTCAAAATGACCCCCGTAAAATACTAATAGAGTTATTGTAGCAAAGTAATTTATAATTAGTGCTAAATACTCTTGACTTTTTCTCAGTAATTGACTATAATTCCGGCTCATTAATCAGCACTAGCTGTTTGATTATTGTGTATAGGTCGGGGTGTAGCTCAGTATGGTTAGAGTACCTGGTTTGGGACCAGGGGGCCGAAGGTTCGAGTCCTTTCACCCCGACCACCTTTCAAAAAATTAAGATTTATATTAAAAAAATAACTATGGTGGGATTAGCTCAGTTGGTTAGAGCACTGGTTTGTGGTGCCGGGGGTCGCGGGTTCGAATCCCGTATCCCACCCCATAATTTAATAAATATAAAACTTAATAAAAAAATAGTAACTAGTACAGAGTAGCGTTCGTGGCTCAACTGGATAGAGTTTCGGATTTCGGCTCCGAGGGTTATAGGTTCGAATCCTATCGGGCGCACCACCTTCAGAATATATGCCTCCTTAGCTCAGCTGGATAGAGCAACGCCCTTCTAAGGCGTAGGCCACTCGTTCGAATCGAGTAGGGGGTACCACTACTTTTAAAGTAGAATAAAGAATTTTTAGTTACAATTCTGCTCTTGTTAGACAATCACATGCGGATGTGGTGAAATTGGTATACACGCCAGACTTAGGATCTGGTGCCGCAAGGCGTGGAGGTTCAAGTCCTCTCATCCGCACCATCAAAAAAAATATTCATTTTAAACTAAGCCACTTTTATATATACTTTATCTTATGAAAAAATACTTCTTAACCTCTCTAGTTGTTTTACTAGTTTTTCTTGTCTTAATAACTATATTACTTTCTCAATACACACTTTCCACCTCTGAAAAAATTATTATTACTTTTGTTATCTCACTCATAGTTGGTTATCTATTTCATCTTAAAATTGATACAGAAGATACAGTAAAAAAACTTCTAAAAGCAAAAGAAATATCAAAAGTAGGTTTTTGGTCCTTAGAATTTAGTAACGATACCCTATACTGGTCAGATGAGATTTATGAAATATTTGAAATCTCACCACAAAAGTTCAAACCATCCTATGAAAAATTTCTCGATACTATCCATCCAGAAGATAGAAAAATTGTGAATGAGTCATTTACTAACTCTCTACAAACCAAAAAAGATTATGCAATTACACATAGACTTCTCATGAATGATGGGACTATTAAATGGGTCAAAGAAGAGTGTCAAACAGATTTTGACAAGAATGGAAATCCTTTGGTCTCCATAGGTATTGTTACAGATACAACAAAAGAAGTAGAATACCTTCATGCTATCGAAAAATCTGAAAACATGTTAAATACTGTCCTAGATTCCACAAATGATATGATATTTTTTAAAGATAAAGATTTTAACTATTTAGGCTCCAATAAGGAACATCAAAAATTTGTCGGAAAAACTAAAAAAGAGATAATTGGTCATAATGATTTTGAACTCTTTGATAAAGAGCTAGCTTCAATTATGCAAGAGACAGATATAATAATGTTAAAAAGTAATGAAATTTCTTCACATTATCAATGGGTAACATATCCCAATGGAGATAAATTTTACCTGCTTGTTAAAAAAATACCTTTTCATTATAATAAAACTGATATTGGAATTTTAGGGATAACTAGAGATATTACAGAACTTCACTTGGCACAAGAAAAAATTAAAGCCCAAGCGTATATGGATGAGTTAACAAAACTACATAACCGTAAGTCATATAATGAAAGGATAGAAGAATTGTTATCACTTAAAAAGCGTAACA
>JALSMC010000253.1 GCA_026987995.1 Sulfurimonas sp.
GGATATTATTTCGGAATAAATAATGTAGGATGTCAACTTTAAAAATATACAAAAAGATAAGATTTAAGGAATAAAAATAATGATAGATTCAGTAAAATTATTAGAAATATCAGCAGAGTGGGGAAAAGAAATAAGAGAGCAAAGCGAGGCAATTGTATTTGAAGGGTTTGATTCACCAAAGTATGACAAAAGTGCTTATGAGGAAATTTTAGAGCAATATGTTGAGTTTGAAGAGAAAGTACCTCTACTTACAACAATGGTTGTCATTTATGGTGACATTGCTCTTGCGTACTTGAATGTTCAAGATTTTAAAAATGCATTTATTTATGCTTGTGCTTACTTAGAGCTCAATAAACATGATGACAAAGCAAGTAGGTCAGCATATGATATTTTAAGTAATATATGCCTTGCTTCAGGTAACAAAGTAAAAGGGGTGGAATTCTACAAGCTAGCTCACCCCCAAGAGACACTTGAGAGTTCTCCTGTTCTGCAACATCTTACAAAACAGATGGAACAAGAGAATGAAGAAGAGATTTTAGTTAAAGTTCCTCAGAACTTGAGTGACTATGAGAAACCTAAAACTTTCTCTTTACTTGAAGATAAAGAAGAGTTTACAATTAGATCAACAATGCTTATAATGAATACCCAAAGAGATGTAGCAATAAAACATTTAGAAGTGATCTAATCGAGATTGTTGATATCAAATTATTAAGAGCTATCACACCTATTGGAGGTTCTATCATGAAAATACGAGTCTATTACGAAGACACTGACACAGGAGGAGTGGTTTATCACTCTAACTACCTAAACTTTTGTGAGAGGGCTCGCTCTGAGGTCTTTTATGAGAGGGGTTTAACTCCTGTGTTAGAACATGGGCATTTTGTGGCTCGTAAGATTACGGGTGATTTTTTTGCTAGTGCTAAACTCGGGGATATATTGGAGATAAAATCTGAACTTGTAAAAATGAAAGCAGCTTCATTTATACTCAAACAATTTGTTTATAGAGATGATATAAAGATTTTTGAGCTAGAGATAGTTCTTGCTTACATCACTTTTGAAGGAAAGCCCCAAAAGATTGCTGCACAGACAAAAGAGTTACTGCTGAGTATGTTCACTCAGTAGTGTTGTCGCGTTTAAATCATCTTCTATCGCTACAGGTTCTCGAAAAGGGCGAACATACTTTTTAAACTTCGAGTGTGATGGCTGGAGTAACTCTATGTCATAAATCATTTGATTATCTTCTATCTTCGCCTTATAAATTCTCTCTTCATCAGTTATAAGAGAATAAAAATAATCAATACCGATAGTAGTAGTATAGTTTATCCAATCATATACGATATCATTTCCAAGAAGAGCATTTGTCTCTATGAGAACATTGTTATGCTCTGTTATAGAGTTTGCTACGACCATATCTTTTCTGTCACTATACTGTGTCATAGAGAGTAGAAGAGGGTCATAGTTTATTTGAGTTGAGAGAACATTTGTCGCGTTTGTATCATACAAAGTGAGTTGAGACATAATCATAGCACTTTTAATGATAGGAGTATTTATGAAAAATGAAGCATGTAACACTTCTTCTTTATCCTTGAGATAATACTCTAGGTTTGTAGTTCTTTTTGAGACAAAATAGTTAATAACATCTTTTTCTACCTCGTTTAGTTCAAGTAGTGTCTCTTCTGCTTGAGTAGGTTCTTGTGTGTCATCCATTGAAAACATACTAAATGCATCCCCAAAAAATGAGTTCTCATCACTTGTATTTGTATCTGCAAGCTCTACTTTAGGATGTAAGAACTGTTCTTTTTGATAGACAGAGAGTTTCTTACCAGTTGCAGATTTATCGGAGAATATAACTAAAGGAGAGAGTGCTTCTTTTAATAGTAGGTCACTCTGCTGAGTATAGTCAATCGCACCAAAGGAGAGAAATGCAGATGAAGTAGTGACATCTTTTTTGTTGATAGTTGGAAAATATATATGTAGAGCAGGGTCTATCTCAATAATGTTGTTCACACCTTCTTTTGTTAAGGGTGCAATGATATACTCAAAACCATCTTCTCGTATTTTTGAGAGAGCCATTTCAAAATCTTCAATACTTTCGCTATCAACTTTATAACTCTTGAGCATAAATGAATGGCTTTTAGTCATGAGGTAAGCTAAGGTTGCATTTGTTGTAGATGCAGCATACTTACCTATCTTTTTATAAGGTAAAAGGAGTGCAATGTTAAGCTGGTTTGAACTATGAAATGCACCAAGGTTTAAAATAGATACTAAAAGTACTCTCGCCTCATTGTGCTCTTTGTTTTGGAGCTTGTTTTTAGCATGAGAAAGAAAAGAAAAAATCATTCCCTCTGTGAGATACTCTTGCATACATTCTTCATCACATTCATAGGGATCAAGGTCTTGTATATAAGTTCTTGGTAATGGAATATTTGAGAGTATAAAACTCTGTGCAAAAACCATTATAGGTAGTAGTAAAAATAGTAGTTTTTTCATTCATATCACTTTAGTTTATTATTTAGGTAATTATATCGGATTGAATTGAATCTGAGTATAAATATTAGAAGCAACTCTTGATAGTGTTTAAGTCATTGAGTGTTATTTTTTTTGATTCTGGGTTTCGTAGTAGGTGATTTGGATGGTAAATAGGTATAAGTTTAGTACCTTTAAAGTCGATGACATGACCTCTTACATCTTCAAAGTTTCCATTGTCACCTGTTAGATGAGTGTAAGCATCTTCACCTAAAACCATGATGACTTTCGGTTTTATAAATTCTAACTGTGAGTAGAGATAACTTTTACAAGAGTTGTATTCTGATGGTGATGGTTTGTTTGAGCTTAGTGGTTTACATTTAACACAGTGAGTAATAAAAACATCATTTATGTCTAAACCTAAGACTTTTTCTATCATGTTTTTGAGTGTTTCACCCGAGCGACCACTATAGTAGTTGTTTGATGAGTCTTGTGCAGCTGAGACACTGTAGTCGACAACAAGTAGGTCTGCTTTATGATTTCCAAAACCTGACATACTCTGTGTTCGTGATTTACTGAGGTCACATAGATGACATGATGAGATATTAGCCGAGAGTTCTTCTATACTTGCAGGAATCTCATAAGAAGTTTTTTCGTTAATGTTAAAATGGTCGATATACTCAAATCCAACTGCTTTAAGTCTGTAAAGGTTCTGCAGTAAGATAAGGTTTTGATATGACTTCACTATAACCACCATGTATAAAATATACAGAGAGTATAGTGAATATGGGGTTAAAATATACTTTATGTTGGAATTTATGTTATGATATAAATAATATTTATAGGAGAGTATGATGAATAATGAACTAGATATCAGTAGTTATAAACTTTACTCTTCAAGTGAAGTAGACTTTATCGTAGAAGAAGTAAAAAAGCTTGATAATAAAAATGTAGTGATTCATATCGTTTCATTTATTCACAACACAGTACTTGTTCAAAACTTGAGAAAAAAATTACTTAAAATATTTCCTACTGTTGTTATAGCCCTCTTAAAACATGAAAATAAAAAAGAAACACTGTTAAATATATTTAATGTACAGACAAGTCAAGGTGGACAAAACATTAACGACATAGTACTGCATCAAATGTATATAGATTACTTATCTAAGGATGAAAGTGCAGCAAATTCTCGTCAGCAACTCTTTAGCCGTTACTTTACAGACCATCTAACAAACCTTCCTAATGTTTACCAATTACGAAAAGATTTTCAAGAAAATAAAGAATATGGTCTTGTTTTTCTTAAAATAGATAACTTTTTAACTATAAATAATTTTTATGGTTTTGTAATAGGTGACTATGTGATTGAAGAAGTATCAAAATTTTTAAAAGAAACTCTCGATGTAGAGAAACTCTATAGGCTTACTGGCTCTGAGTTTGCCTTTACCCTAAAAGAGTCCATGAGTTTCTATGAGCTAAAAGTTTATCTAAGTGATGTTTATGAGAAGATAAAGTCATATTCTGTACTCTATCAAAAAACTAAAATATATATAGATTTTACAATGGCTTCAACAGCGAGTGATAACAATGAAAATATCTTTTCTAAGGTCTCAATGGCACTAGACTATGCAAAACAGATTGGTGTATCTTTTTGGATTTATGAAGATAGAATGAACTTTGAGAATGACTATGAAAGAAACCTAGAGCTCTCTGAAGTTGTACGCGAAGGAGTGGAGAACTCAAGGATTGTCCCATACTTTCAAGCAATAGTAGACAATAAGACAGGAAAAATAGTAAAGTATGAGTGTTTAGCAAGACTCATAGATGCAAAAGGAAATGTTCTCTCTCCAGTTCTGTTTATACCTATCGCCAAAAAGATTAAAATATATAATAAAATAACAATTCAGATGATTGAGAAATCCTTTGCTGCTTTTAAAAATAGTGAATTTGAGTTTAACATCAACATTTCTATAGAAGATATTATGAACTCCAAGATATACAACTATATAATCGATAAAGTAAAGAACTCAGATGCTTCTTCTCGTGTTACTTTTGAGTTATTGGAATCTGAAGCTATTGAAGACTTTAAAAAAGTAGAGAAGTTTATTACTGAAGTAAAACGCTATGGTGCTAAAATAGCTATAGATGACTTCGGGAGTGGATACTCAAACTTCTCCTATCTCATAAAAATAAGAGCTGATTATATAAAAATAGATGGTTCTTTGATAATAGATATAGATGTGGATAAGTCTTCGCTTTTAGTTGTCCAAACTATAGTAGACTTTGCCAAAAAGCTTGGTATGAAAACGGTAGCAGAGTTTGTACACTCAAGTGTTGTTATGAATAAGGTTAAAGAGTTAGGGATTGATTATTCGCAGGGGTTTTATATAGACGAGCCTTCGCTCAAAGAGTATAAGTAGAGTATCTAAGAGTAAAAACTCTTAGATAAAAGTGTTGTAACTACTGAGCTACAGCTACTTCTACTTTAGTTGATTCCCAGATACCGTGCTTAGTACAGTAACCGTGTGCAACTAGGTTTAGTTTTTTACCCATTGGACGGATAGTGAAAGTAACTTCTGCATGAGATTTCTCATTTCCTAAAGTTCCTGGTACGAAAGTAGCCATTGCTAACTTAGTTTCACCATTGAAAAGAGTGATAGACTCGATGAAGTGATCGAAATCATCTGGGTGAGTATACTCGTTACCCATTTTAACAGTTACTTTTAAAGTCTCTCCAACTTTAGCTTCTCCATCAACAGTGATAAACGGTGAGTGACGGTCAATTAAGTCTTTCTTAGCTTCGCGCTCTACATTGTCGATATTTTCGTATACATTTACTTTTGGCATATTAAATTCCTTGTTTTTTTATTTCGGTATTGTATCTATAAATACATTTACTCTTTACTTAATTAGGAGTATATTTATCTTATTTAAGTTTTGTTTTATAATCTACTTTTTAAAACTAGCATTTTGAATGATAAGAGGATAAAAATAGCCATATCCGAAGTCTTTATCTTTAACAACTGTACCTTTTGCATAAACGATTGTTCCAACTGCTGGTAACTCCTGTGTAGATGTAAATACAAGGTCGTTCATGTTTTGAAAATTACTACCATCTTGAACATGTAGCCAGTTTAGTTTCATGATGCCACTTGATGTTTTTGTAACTTTTCCTTTTATCGTAACCTCTTTTCCTACATACATATCACGATTGGCAAAGAGTTCAGCGATACTAAGTGTGTTTTTCTCTTTGTAGTCTGAATGCATATTTGTGGCAAACTGTTGCGTTTGAACCTTTGCTTTTGACTCTTCTATGTTTCCTGCAAAAAGAATACTTTCAAAGGTACGGTCAAGTGTTTTAGAGTGGAAGTTTTGCATCCATCCTTGCTCAGTAAAACTAACACTATCACCTTTTTTCACTGCTCTTTGTGTCATGGCTATCCAGTAGCTTTTTTGGCCTTCATTGACTTTCATGTAAGTGTAACCACCACTACTTAATGTCTCTGTAACAATTGCAGTATGATTTGCTCCTGCAAAAAGTGCACCCGCAAGAAGTAAACTTAATACTATTTTTTTCATATAAATCCTTTTGATGGAGCTATTTTAACACTCTTTTAACCAACAAATAGATAAAATCGCGATAACTATATAAAAAAGAGACTAATTATGTTAAAACCATTACTTATTGAAATAGGCGTTGAAGAGCTTCCAGCGGTACCACTTTTAAAAGAACTTAAAAACATCGAAACTAAATATGCAAAAATACTCGAAGAGTATTCACTTTTGTGCGAATTTGAGTTTTACTATACTCCTCGCCGACTTGTGTTGTGGCATAGAGAGTTCAAAGTAGCTCAAGAAGATAGTGTAGAAGAATTCTTTGGAGCACCGCTCGCCGTTGCCTATAAAGATGGTGAACCAACTCCTGCTGCTAATGGTTTTGCTAAAAAATGTGGTGTGACACTTGAAGAGTTGAGTTCGGCAGATAAGGGTGGTAAAGAAGTCCTTTACTATAAAAAAGATGTTAAAGGTAAGGCATCTGTTGACTTACTCCCTGAGATAATAGAGACATGGATAAAGTCTTTAGAGTTTGGTAAAACTATGCGCTGGGGAAGTTCTACTGATAAGTTCATCCGTCCTATAAGATGGGTAAATGTGATGATGAACGATGAGCTTGTTCCTTTAACTCTTTTTGGAGTGAACTCTCATAAGTCTACATTTTTACACCGTATAGCAAAGTTTGGTGCCTTAGATGTCAGTGGTGCTAAAGAGTATTTTGATGTTTTAAAAGAGGGTGGTGTTACACTTTTTCCTGCTCAGCGTGCACAGAAGATTCAAGCAGATTTTGACAATATTCAAAGAGAAAGTGGTTTAACCATAGAAGTTGATGCAGAGCTATTTCTTGAGGTTGTAGCTATTACAGAAAATCCTACAGCACTTTTAGGCTCGTTTGATGAGGCATTTTTAAGACTACCTCCTGAAGTTATCATTACTTCTATGAAAGAGCATCAGCGTTACTTCCCTGTGTTTAAAGATGGCAAACTTATAAATAAATTTGTCGTAGTTTCAAATGCACTTACAGATGACTTTAGTGAAGTTATAGCGGGTAATGAAGTAGTACTTCGACCGCGTTTAGCAGATGGACTCTTCTTTTGGGACAATGACCTTAAACGCGGACTATCGACTGAGGGTCTAGAGAAAATAACCTTCTTTAAAGGTCTTGGAACAGTTACAGACAAGATAGACAGAGAAGCAAAAATAGCTAGTATACTTTTTGATAAGTACAGTATTGACGGGGATAAAGCAGACTTGACTCGGGCTGTTGGACTTGCAAAAGCTGACCTTATGAGTGAGATGGTGTATGAGTTTACAGAGCTTCAAGGGCTTATGGGTGGTTACTATGCACTTGAGCAAGGTGAAAACACGACCGTTGCTACTGCCATAACTGAGCAGTATTTACCAGATGGTGAAGACAGCGAGCTTCCATCAACTCCTTTAAGTGCTATTGTTGCTATGAGTATAAAACTAGACACTTTACTTGGTCTTTTTTCAGTAAACCAAATCCCGACAGGTTCTCGTGACCCTTTTGCACTTCGTCGTGCTGTTAACGGCATACTTAGAATTGTAAATCAGTATGGTTTTAGTTTTGACATTTTAGAGACTATGAAAGAATTATCTACTGGATACGAGACTATTGATTTAGAAAAGTTAGAGAATTTCATACTTGAACGTGTGAAGAGATACTATAAGGTAAACCCTTCTATCATTGCAGCTGTTTTAGCCTCAGGTGAGAGAGATTTACTTGCACTAGCTCAAAAGATAAAAGCACTAAACAACCTTGTAAACTCTGAAGGTTTTTCAGAAGTAAGTGCTACTTTCAACCGTGTGGCTAACATCGTAAAAGACTTAGATCTAAACGCGGAGTTAACTGTAAACACAGCACTTTTTGAAGAAGAAGCTGAAAAAACTCTTTTTGAGAGCTTTAGTGATGTAAGTAATAAAAACTATAACACATATGAAGAAGAGTTAGATGCTCTTCTCGGACTCAAACCAGAACTAGACAACTTCTTTACAAATGTAATGGTAAATGCGGATGATCAGACGATAAAAAACAACCGCAAATCTTTAGTAGCAAGTGTTTATAAAAGTATACTAAACATAGCAGACATCAAAGAAGTGAGTATTTAATTACACTAATAAGTGTAATTAGTTGTATTAATATGCTATAATTACACTAATAAATATAATTAGGTGTAATTATGAAAGAGATAGATGTACTCTCAACTAACGAAGACATTGCCAAAATACTAGCTTCGCGCCTTAAACGCGAAAGGCTTTCTCAAAGTTTAAAACAAGAGGAGTTAGCTTTAATGGCTGATGTAAAACCTCATGTTGTCCGAAACCTTGAACAGCACTCCAAAATATCACTAGATAATCTCATTTCTATTATGAGAGCTTTAAGAAAAACAGATGTTTTTGAGACAATGTTTGACTTTGAAAAGGTGAGAATAGAAGTAGATGCCTTCACCCAAAACACATCAAATAAAAAACACAAGCAGAGAGTCTATGATGCAAAATAACTCTAAGTGTAGTGTTTATCTATGGGATAAACTTGTGGGAGAGATGATACTAGTCAAAGAGAAGATATACTTTAAATATGACAGCTCTTTTGATATGGAAATTTCTCCCCTCTCACTTCCTCTCTCTCAAACGCAGTACGAGTTTAGTACATATACTTTTCAAGAGTCAATAGCAGGTGTTTTTTCAGACTCCTTACCTGATAGTTTTGGAATGAAAATAATTCAAAATTATTTTTCTAGAGAGT
>JALSMC010000254.1 GCA_026987995.1 Sulfurimonas sp.
AGTCAAGATTAAACTTATAAACATACATTTTAGCAAAATCTTCTAAGCTCACTTCTCCTTCATCAGTGACATTTTGGACATCAGAAACACTAAAAGATAAAATTGGCAACTCTTTTTGTGCAGAAAGAGAATTTGAAATTGCACCAAAAATATTTGATATAATTTCTTTTGCTGCATCTATATCATCTTCATTTACATCTTCCCTATCACTTGCCTCTTCTCCCATCATCATATCAGATAAGGATGCTGCTAAGTTTGGTGGTAGAGCAATCATTACATTTGCATCAATATCTCCACTCACAGTTACTTTTACAAGTACAATAGGAGGAACAATATTTGAAATAATACTTAACTCTTGTTCTTCTTTTAGTTCCAAAGATGGAGCAACTCCAACAAGTGCTTCTATTGTTGCTGCTGTTTCATCTTCAAATAGTTTCATAAACTCACTCATCATTAAACTCCTCTAAGTCATCTTTTTCTATATCATCTATAATCTCTCGTACACCAGATATTTTATCTTGACGCTGCTTCTCAAAGCTTTCAAGAGCTCGCTTAACTGCATCTTTCTCTGTATCTATAACTTCAGTAATACTGATTGACTTTCTAAATCTACGAAGACCTATTTCTCCACGAAACCTTTCTTTGCCATCTACACTAACAGTTACAATATCATCTGCAGCACTTGAGAGTCTTAGTACATCACCAATCTGTATCTCTAAAATATCAGCTAGTGTTAAGTCTGCATTTCCCAAGTTTGCTTCTATATCAACTTTGGCACCACCAAGGAGTACTTGAAGTTCAGTATTTCTACTTTTTTTAGAACTTGTCTCATTAAGCATCAAGTCACGAGAAGCGAGTTTGGGTAGTACTGGTTCTAATGCGATAACAGGATAACAAATATTCATCATACCTGAACTATGCCCAATAATTATCTCCATAACAACCATAACTACAATCTCATTTTGTGCAACAATCTGAACAACATTAGGACTTGACTCTTTAGACTCTATTGTAGGGTAAATATCCATAACCGGACCCCATGCCTCTTTAAGTGTACTCATCATAACACGTAGTATTGTTTCAAAAAGTGAAAGTTCTATGTCTGAAAACTCTCGACTTGCATCAAAAGGCTCACCTTTCCCACCAAGTAAACGATCAAGCATAGGAAAAGCTATAGATGGGTTAATTTCAATGATACCACTACCTTCTAAAGGCTTAACAGAGAAAACATTAAATGAAGTTGGGTTTGGAAGAGACATCAAAAACTCGCCATAAGTCATTTGATCTACGGAATGAAGCTGTATCTCAACAATAGAACGCATAATAGCTGAAATTTGTGAAGCTAAACTTCTAGACATCTTATCGTGTACACCTTTAAAGGCACGGAGTTGTTCTTTTGAAACTCTATTTGGTCTCTTGAAGTCATAGAGGGTAACTTGTCTTTGAGGAAGAAGTCCTTCTTCACCAGTTTCTAGGACATCATCACCCTCATCATCGACTACATCGAGTAGTGCATCAATCTCTTCTTGGGAAAGTATATCTGCCATTTTATGCTCCTATACTTTCTTTAATCTTTTGTATAACTGACTTATGAATTTGAGAAATACGAGATTCTGTTATATCTAAAATATTACTAATCTCTTTGAGTGTCAACTCTTCAAAATAATAAAGTTGAATTATCATCTGTTCTCTCTCTTTATATGCACCTAAAATCTTCTTTATAACATCCACAAGCTGATCTTTTTCCACCTCGGCTAAAGCTGCACCCTCATCACCAACATGAAGTTGATCGTGAAGAGGCATAACTGTGTAAATACTAGAAGCAATTCGTGCATCATGTACCTTTTCAACACTCTCTTCTAACTGCTCAGCTAATTCTGCATCAGTTGGCTCTTCATCATGAGTCAGCAGATGTTCTTCAACTATATAGTCTATCGCTTTGACAAGTTTACGACTCGCTCGACTGAGAATATCTAAACTTCTAAGGTAATCAAGCATAGCACCATATACTCTCTTCTTCGCATATCCCCAAAAAGAATCATTAAGTGCTTCATCGTAACGACGAGCAAGCTTGATAAGTTCTTCTGTTCCAATTGCGGAAAGGTCTGAGAAATCAACACTGCTTGGAAGTCTCTCTTTAAGTCTATATGCCATAGCTTTAACTGCTGGAAGGTAAGCAATAGCTAATTCATCTTCCTTATGTTTCAATTCATTTGTATAGGCATTTGCGGTCATGCTGCTAATCCATCATGCTCATCTGAGTTCATTTTAATTGCTGCATCAGTAATTTTAATAGCAGAATCAATTAATCGTTCTCGCTTATTTATCTCTTTTACAAAAACATCTAAATCATTCTCATGTCTGTCTCTAGGGAAATCATATGACCTTGCTGTTAAAGTTTTATAGTAAAATGCAATTATCACATGTGAGAATAGATAAAAGAAAATTGTAATTAATGATGTGTAGACGAATAGACCACTCGCATCAAAAGATTTTAGTATTCCAAAGATTATTCCGACAAAGAACCCTAGAACTGTAAAAAAATAAACATAATTTTCACCTAACATTTACTACCCCAAACTCAATTAAAAATGCTGTATAAGTCTCTTAAATAGACCAGAGAGACCACTTTCATTGGAACTAACCAGCACATTTCGTTCCAGCTTACTTAATATTTTCATAACTATTACTTCTATATCTCTTGCAGGTTGTGAAGCTGGATACTGTGAACAAAAAAGTGCTCGTTGCTTCACAGAAGATGAAACCTTAATATCAGAATTTATTTTTCCCATAAGCTGAAGGTTAAGATTAGACTTAATGTTAGCACCAGCAACTTTTTTTATTTTTTCAAATACACCAACTGCCTCTTTTTCATTTTTGACTTGGTTCATTATCATACTGACATCATCACGAAGTGTAGCAATAGTCTTTATAGTCGCATATGCATCTGTAATCGCGGCAGGATCTGGTACTGTTACAACTATAACATCATCTGCTGCATTTAAAAACATCTGAATATGTTCTCCTATTCCTGCACCAGTATCAATTATCATAACATCGAGTTTATCTAAGACTTTTGCCTCTTCCATAAAACGCTCAAAAAGTGCTACATCTGAGTACTTTAATATCTCATCACCACTCTCCCCAGGAATAAGAATCAAATTTCTTGTAATGGGAATCAGGATGTCATTAACACTTGCTTCACCTTTGAGTACATGTAAAATATTTTTTTTAATCTTAACATTAAACATGACATCAAGATTTGCAAGGCCTATATCTGCATCAAAAATACCTACATTTAAACCTTTTTGAGAAAGTGCATAGGCAAGGTTGGAGCTAATTGTACTTTTACCAACACCACCTTTACCACTAGTTATAGCGATAAAACGTGTTTTTTTAGAACTACTTTTTGTTCCCTCACTATTTGAAGCGACTAGTTCTTCAAGCTTTTTTGCTTGATGCCCTATCATGCTTTACTCCTGTTAAAACTATTGAGTAAACACTCAACTAAAAAGTCACTACTCGCACATACTAAGTCTTCAGGTACTTCTTGTCCTACTGAAAAGTAAGATATAGGTTTTTTCGTCTCATAGCCAAGTGAAAATATATTTCCAAAACCCATAGTCTCATCAAGTTTTGTAAACATCAAACTGTCAATTCCTAATGTCGAGAAGTTATCATACGTAACTTGCAAATCTTCATACTTAATTGAACTTGGCATTACGAGAACTACTTCCACTTCAAATGCTGTAGTATTTGCATCTAAACACTCATGAATTTTTTCTATTTTACCTTTGTCATAAGGAGATGAACCCATAGTGTCAATCAAAATATAATCACAATAACGAAGTGAATCTAAGGCACTTGTAAATTCTGGAGGATCAACAACAGTCTCTATTCCTAATTTCATCATTCTCGCATACTGCATAAGCTGTTCTACTGCACCAATTCTGTATGTATCAAGAACGACTAAACCGACCTTATGCTTCTTTTGCATTAAAAACGAGTATCTAGCTGCAAGTTTAGCAATACTTGTTGTCTTGCCCACACCAGTAGGACCAACTAACATAATGACTTTTTTTGCACCAACACTGAGAACAGGTTCTCTTCTTATAGGCACCATTTTACGTAATATTGTTTGAAAATAACGCTTAACAGTTACAGAGTTTTCACGCATCTTAAACGGCATATGTTCTAAGGTAATTTTCATCAACTCATCAAGATGTTTTTTATTCATTCCACTTTGAAAAGCAAGACGATAAATCTCTGCAAATTCTGAAGGAATTTGACTCTCTATATCTGGTGATTTTTCATCCCAGAACATGTTTTGAATGATTTTCACTTTATCTGTGAGTTTATTTATCTCTGATTTTATCTCTTTAAGTTCTTTTGGTTCAGCAATAGGTGATGTAACAATAGGAGCTACAGAAATTTTTCTAGGAGGTCTCATATACTCTGCAATTGGATCATCTGCTACACGGGATACTTTTGCTATCTGCTCAGCTGCATTTGAAAGGTCAAAAAGAACATCTTGACTCTCTTGTTTAACAGGTCGCTGCTGAGAAAGAGGTTTTGAATCTTTTTTATAAGTAGAAGGAAGCATATCTTCTTCTATTCCAATGACGATCTCATAAAGTGCATCTTTACCAAATGCTTTTTTACGAACTTCTTTAGTTTCGATAAGCATACCCTCGTCACCAATCTCTAGTTTTGCTTTTTTAAGTGCTGCTGAGGGAGTAGAACCTGTGAATGTAAGTATTTTCATAATTGCAGACCTGAGAGTGGGATAAGAACACTTTCACGCTCCATCCATGCAGGATGTGGTAGTGTTAACTTCTCACTATTCATAACTAAATTATCGAAAAATATAATATCCAAATCTAAGGTCCTTGGGGCATTTGAAAAACTTCTTTTTCTGCCAAATTTTTTCTCTAGTCTCATTAAATAGTCTAAAAAAATTCTTGCATTCATTGATGTTTTTATCACAATAGTTGTATTAAAAAAATCCTCTTGCTCGGTAAAACCAAAAGGAGGATTTTTCAAAATCAACGATGTTTGTGTAAGTGTAACTCTTCTATCTCTTTGTATTTCAAAAAAGAGATGTTCAAAACGGCGTTTAACATCTCCAACATTACCACCAACACCGACAATAACTTTATGCCTGTGTGATGAAGTCTGTTTATTTTTCCATGGAAAATGCTCTGAGAAATACACACTGAGTGTTTCACTTAAAGAGCGTTTTAAAGGCATAAACTAAGCTTGTTTAGCTTGAGCTTCCTGAGCTGCTTTTAACTCATTCATAATCTGAAGCATACCCATCATCGCTAGGTGGTAACCAAAAGGACCAAAACCTACAACTGATGAAGCACATACAGGTGCAATCATATTTTCTTTTCTAAACTCTTCACGTCTGTGAATATTTGAAATATGTACTTCAATAGTTGGAATTGCAACAGCACTTATTGCATCACGAATAGCAATAGAAGTATGTGTGTAAGCCGCTGCATTGATGATAATACCATTAGCTTCACCATAACACTCTTGAATCTTGTCAACAAGTTCACCCTCTAAGTTACTTTGAAAAAATTCTATCTCTGCACCATTTTGCTCTGCTACTTCTTTCATCTGAGCATGTATTTGCTCTAGTTTCATTGGACCATAAATATTCGTCTCTCTTACACCTAGCATATTTAAGTTAGGACCTTGAATAACTACTATTTTCATTAATTAACCTTTTAATCTTATTTATAGCCATTTTATCGAAATTAATATTAAAAGTGTATAATCGGGCTTATAGATTACAAACAAAGATGAGATTAATGAAAATAATAACACCACATTTTATATATTTTAAAGATAGAATTAGTACAAATCTATCTATCGCTTTTGATAAAGAGATAAAAAAAATAGCCCCTATTGAAGAGCTTAGAGAAGAATTTCCTGATGCTAAAGTTACGACACTGAGAGAAAATTCTCTCTTAATGCCTGGACTAATAAATGCACATGTGCACATAGAGTTTTCTGCAAACAAAACACACCTAAGTTATGGTGATTTTATGTCATGGTTATATAGTGTTATAGAAAATCGTGAAGAGCTTATAGGCGGATGTAATAGCGAGTGCATGAGCAAAGCAATTGACTCAATGCTCCAAAACGGCATCACTACATTTGGTGCGATTAGTTCACATGGAATGGATTTAGAAGCATGCGAGAATGCTAAACAAAATGTTGTTTATTTCAACGAACTCATAGGCTCACAAGCAACAATGGCAGACACTCTTTTCACAGATTTTTTATCGCGTTTAGATGCAAGTAAAACTGTTAAACGCGACGGGTTTCAAGTGGGTGTTGCCATTCACTCTCCTTATGCTGTGCATCCTGTGCTTATCAAAAAGGCACTTGGTATTGTCAAGAGTGAAAAGCTTCCACTCACTGCTCATTTTATGGAAAGTCAAGCTGAACGCGACTGGCTTGACAAAAGTGATGGAGACTTTAAAAAGTTTTTTGTTGACCTACTTAAACAAGAAAAAAATGTCAGTGATGCACCTGAATTTTTAGAGCATTTTGAGGGAACACCTACACTTCTTACTCACGGAGTCCAAGCGAGTGATGAAGAACTAGACATCATTAAAACAAGTAGACATACTATCATTCACTGTCCTATCTCAAACCGTTTACTTGGCAACCCTACTCTTAACATCAAAGCTTTAAACGATAAAAAGATACGATGGATAGTAGCGACAGATGGACTTAGTTCAAACTATAAACTTGACCTTTTTGAAGAGATGAAGATGTCTCTTTTTATGCACTCTGATGCACCTCTACTTGGATTTACAAAAGCACTTATAGATGGGGTAACTGTAAACGCAGCAGAGGCACTTGGAATAAATGCAGGGGAGATAGCAGTAGGCAAAAATGCAGATATGATTGTTCTTGACTTAGAAAGTGAACCGAGCGAAGAGTTAGCAATTCACATCATACTACACCGTTACAATATATCAAAAGTTTACATTCAAGGTAAACTAGAAAAGGAAAACTCAATATGAACTTTATAAAAAAACTATTTTTACCCATAAGCATCCCTATGAAATTTATTCAAGATCATTTCAAAGCGATGCTCTTTTTACTCTTACTCTTTTTACTCTTCGCACCACAAGATGAGCAGAGTTTAAAATCAAATAACCTTCAAGAAATAAACCTAGTGGGTCCTATAATGGATGCTACAGATATAGTGGCTAAAATAGATGCAGCAGCTGATAATGACTCCATAAAAGGGGTACTTTTAAGTGTGAACTCTCCAGGTGGTGCAGTCGCACCCTCTATAGAGATAGCTTATGCTATAAAGCGTTTAAAAGAAAAAAAGCCTGTCGTTGCTTATGCTAAAGGGACAATTGCAAGTGGTTCTTACTATGCTAGTATTTGGGCAGATGAGATCATAGCAAATCCAGGTAGCATGGTTGGAAGTATCGGGGTTATCATGAAGGGTGCAGATCTGAGTGAAGTTATGCAAAAAATCGGTATAAAAACACAAGGTGTTCATGCTGGAAAATATAAAGAGTTAGGTACAACAGATAGACCTTGGAATGATTATGAGGTAAATGAGTTAAACAAGGTCATTCAAGGGACTTATGATATGTTTACTGCTGATGTTGCAAGTGCTAGGGACTTGAACCTCACTAAACGCGACTTCTTTGCAAATGCTCATATATTTACAGCCAAACAAGCTATGGAAGTTGGTTTAGTTGATTCTCTTGGTGTTGGATATGATGCCAAAAAGAGAGTCGTAGAACTGAGTGGTGTTAAAAGTCCTGTATGGAACAAAGAAGATAAGTTTGATAAGTTTATGAAAAAGCTCTCAGCATCTACTGCTGTAACACTCCATACTTATTTTCCAAGTATGGTTTTACGATAAGTTTTTCACTCAAAGTGAGTGAGTTTTAAAGCTCACTTACCTCGACAACTACATCTAAATTTTCAAAAATTCTCTGTACTCTATCTTGCCACATCTCACCAAATTCTTTTACATCTTGGGCAGTCGCCTTACCCGAACCCAGTTTTTTCATAAGTGGCATCATTTGAAGGTTTGGTTTAACAGGCTCTGGGTTATAAGTCACATCAACACTTTTTCCGTTATCTACTCGTGTAAATCTTGCTGATGCATCTATATCTGCATTAAAAGACATAAGAGAGTGACGAGCAAACTGACCTTGAAGTCCTTTAAATCCACTTTTATCTGTGGCCCCTGTGATTTGAGAGATAACATTTCCTATAACTCCAGCTACACCATCCTCTAAGGACTCTTCAAACTCTACTTTTATATTTCCCCGAACAGCTCTCTCATTTGGAAAAAGTACTTTAAGGGCTTCTAGTGTTATGATGTAAGCACCTGCAACAGTTGGACAAGAGTGTCCAGCAGATTTTACAACATCGAGGTATGAAAACTCATACTCACCCATAAGAAATGCACCTAAAACTTGTGAGAGTGGGTCTTTAACTTTTATAACTTCTATTGTCTTAAAAAAATCTGGGTATTTCATATTATGCTTTCCTTTTTGATAACTTTAGCGTTTATGCGAACTACATCGCTCTGCACTTCAAACTCTTCACCAACACTTAAAGCTGATATATCTATCACTTTAGCATTTTGTGAAAGTTGTGCAAAACCTGTTTTTCTTTTAAATTTTGGATTATTAGATTCTAGT
>JALSMC010000255.1 GCA_026987995.1 Sulfurimonas sp.
AGTAGTAAGGGTTACTCTCATTTAAGTACTCTTGTATAGTCTCTTGAGTGAAGAGTGTTTGGGAAAAGAGAAGTAGGGGTGAAAGCATAAGAGAAAATATCTTTAACATTACTTTGTACTTACTCCAGGGGTAATCATCTTAGGTGGCTGTGCTGAGAGGATTCTCCATATCTCATACCAGATAGGAACAGTTGATATTCGTACCCAAAGACTCGCTTGTGTTCCTATCTTTAGATGTTCGCTTGAAGGCCAGAGTGATTCGCTATCTTCATGATCTTCGGTAATGATGGCATAGTAAGCACCTTTTTGATAAGAAGAACGCTCTATAGCAGTAATCACACCTGCATAAGTACCGTGTTGAATCTTTGGCCAACCAGAAATCTGTAAAGAGGGCCATCCATAAAACATGATTCTTGTTTTAAGTCCTACTTTTATAAGTGGCATATGAAAGTCAGATACTTTTACTCTTATAGCCCTTTGTGTTACAATAGGGGAAAAGTAGAGAATATTTTCACCCTTTTTTATGAGCCTATTTTTATCATTGAGATAGACTCTAACTACATAACCATCGCTCTTGGCAAGTACTTCACGCTTTTGATAACGCGAGAGGTTTATTGTGTCGCGTTTGATGTTTTGCTTGAGAGTGTTAAGTAGGTTTTGAGTAATTAAAATATCATTTTTAAATGAATTGATTTGAACACTGTTTTTATGTTTGAAGTTTTCTCTTTTTTGTTTTGTAATTGCTAGTTCGCTTGTAGCATTTTGTATATCTAATAAAATCTTTTGAAATTTTGCATCTGTTTGAAGATACTGAGTATATCTAAGTTCTAGTTGGCGTTTAGACTCGATACCCTCTTCATAAAGTACTTTAATCCTTGTATAGTTGATATTGTCAATACTTTTTTGGTTTGCAAGAGCTAATTTTTGTGCACTCAGTGCTTGAAGTGAGTTTTTAACTTGGTTTATAGTTTTATCATAGATTTCAAGTGTCACTTTTGTAATACGGTAAAGACTTTGTAGGTTCTCTTTGAGATGCTTTAATTTTATAACTTCATTGTCATATTTTTGATTGCTCTGCTCTTTTATTGAAGAAAGACTCTGTTGGTACTGTGCATCTAAGTCTATCATCTTAAAAAGAGGCTCTCCCTTTTTCACAAACTGATTCTCTTTGACATAAATCTCTTCTAGAAAACCATTTATAGTTGCAGCAATCTCATAGTCTCTTTGTATAGGATCAAGTGCTGTAAGTTTACCTTCTCCCGCAACAGTCTGCTGCCAAGGTAAAAAGAGCATAAGTATAAAAACAGCTAAAATAGTAGCAGTAATAAGAAGAAACTTTTTTACAATGGGATGCTGTTTAAGGGACTCTAAAACTGTAAAATTATACATGCTCAGCCTTCTTCAAAGCACGTGAGAGCTTGTCTATCTTATAAAAGCCTTCAACCATGTCGTAGATGTAGTCTATCTGTTTCATAAAGCTTCTTAAACCATTCAAAACAGAAAGAATAATAATTTCAATAGCAACAAAATCCCCAATAGGAATAGTTCCTTCAAATACAAGATAACCACCTAAGATAAAGAAAGAACTCAGTATTAGACCCTCTATGAAGAAACTCACAGCGAGTTGTTTTGCTATGACACTAAACATATCTCTTCTTGTCTCTAAAAAATGTATAAGCAGAGTATCGAGTTTACTTAATGTTTCTGTATGCGAAGATTTCTCATCGCTTATATTTTGAATAAAATAAATTGCTTCATGTTTAGCATCTGAGCGTTTAATAGCTAAACGAGGTCCATGTCTACCCAGTCTTAGAACAATAGTTAAAAATAAAAGTATAAAAACAATCGCAAGTATAAAGAAGTTAAGATCAAAAATAAGGAGTAGTAAAAGACTCACAATTATTTTGATAACAAGTCCTGAACCATTCATTAAAAGTGCTGGTAAAAGTTTTTGAATGGCTACTACATCAAAAAAGTAGTTCATATACTTATCAATTTCATCATGTTGGTCTTCTCGGTTCTCAAGTGCTAGCATTGATGTATTAATGGCATTTTTTATAAATATACCTTGCTCAAACTTTTCAATCATATACTCTTTTAGAACTTGTATGAGAGCAATCATCATAAAAACTACAATAATAATAAAACTTAAAACAGTTATGGAAACAGTAGCATGTGCTAAAACACTGTTAATAATAAAAGCAGCAGTCAATGGACTTACCATAAGCAGTGTTGCTTCTAAAGTAGAGTAGTAAAGAAGATATGAAATATTTTTTTTATCTTCATAAATGATACTTTTTAGATTTGTGTAAATCAGGTCTGTAATATGCACAGCTTCCCTTATATATTGTTTTGTACTATCATATCCAAAAAGTGTTAATTAGATGAAAAATAGAAGAAAATTAGATAATTTATTATATAATTGTAGTTAAAAAGAGAGAATTATATATGATTGAAGATAAAGAACGCTGGAACAAACGCCATGTCGAAAAACCGATGCGACACAACACTGAACCATTATTGCAAAAGTATATAGATGAAGCACAAGTAGGTGAGGCTTTAGATATTGCATGTGGAACAGGGCGAAACACTCACTTTATAGAAGAAAAAGGTTTTGTGGTGGATGCTGTTGACATAAGTGATTATGCACTTTCACAACTCAAAGATACAAAAAATATAAAAAAGTTTGAAGTAGATTTAGATACATATAACTTAGAGATAAATAAGTATGACCTTATTGTAAACATCAACTTTCTCTCACGGCGTTTAATGCCTCAGATAAAAGAAGCTCTTCGCGATGGTGGGGTAGTGATATTTGAGACATTTATTATTGCTCATGGTGATTTTACACAGCCTGTGAACCCTGAGTTTCTACTTCGCAAAAATGAACTACTGCACTCCTTTATCGGGCTTGATATTATCTATTATGAAGAAAGAAGAGATACTAATCTAAGAGGAGAAGATACCATGGTGGCTTCTCTAGTAGCAAGAAAATCTTCTTAGCCTTTTCAAAGAGGGAAAAACTAGCTAGATAATAGTGGCGATGATTTAAAAGTATATCTGTAGTATTTCATTATGAAAATTGATACTATGCACCTTATAACTCCTTATCTTTCACTAAATGAGGAGTTCTACAACTTAACTAAAAGTGACCCACTAGAAGAGCCTTACCTTATAAGCTTTAATCCAGAGGCAGCAAAACTCATTGACCTTGATGAAAGAAGTGCTGAGGATCCTCTTTTAGTCTCACTTCTAAACGGTACTTTTATTCCAAAGGGTAGTGCTCCTTTTTCGATGGCTTATGCTGGACACCAGTTTGGACACTATAACCCATGGTTAGGAGATGGAAGAGCTATTAACCTTGGTACACTTAATGGTTGGAACTTACAAACAAAGGGTAGCGGAGAAACACTATACTCTCGTTCTGCAGATGGAAGAGCTGCTATTCGTTCCTCTATAAGAGAGTATCTTATGAGTGAGTCTATGTTTCATCTTGGTATTGCGACTACAAGAGCAGTAGCAATCATAGGCTCAAAAACAAAAATCATCCGAAACGCGGTAGAAAATGCAGCAGTTGTTATGCGAATGTCATCATCTTGGGTTCGTTTTGGTACATTTGAGTACTTTTACTATAACCGTCAGCATGACAGACTAGAAGAGTTAGCAGAGTATGTCATAGCCGAATCATTTCCTCACTTAGAAGGGGATGATGACAGACTACTAAAGATGTTTTGTGAAGTGGTGGATAAAACTGCACTACTTATAGCACAGTGGCAAGGTATAGGCTTTAACCATGGTGTCATGAACACTGACAATATGTCCATAGCAGGTTTAACGATAGACTACGGACCTTTTGCTATGATGGATGACTTTAACTTTGGTTATATTTGTAACTGTTCAGACAAAGTTGGACGCTATAGTTATGCAGAACAGCCAAATGTGGCTTACTGGAATCTGACTATGCTTGCAAAAGCACTCTCCCCAATTATACCCAAAGATAAGATGGATAAAAAACTCAAAGAGTATGGAGATTTTCTTTATCCAAATGCTTATATAAATGTCATCCGTAAAAAGATTGGTTTGAGTAAGAGTGTTGAGAATGATGCCCAGCTTGTTGAAGAGTTAATTATCGCTCTGCATGATGCTTTTGTTGACTACACACTTTTTTTCCGTACACTGAGTCATTACACGGGAAATAGAGAAGCTCTCTATGATATTGCCATGGATCCTGTTGTGATAGATAAATGGTTAGAGATGTATGACAAACGACTTCTTCTTGAAGAGAATACAGCAGAGCAACGAGTAAAAATGATGTTACAGGTAAACCCAAAGTATGTTCTAAAAAACCATATGCTTCAAGAAGCTATAGAAGAAGCTGAAAAAGGTGATTTTAAAAAAGTAGAAGAACTTCTGTATATCGCTTCACACCCTTACGATGAACTTCCAGAGTTTGAACACTTCGCGGGGGATACACCAGAAGAATATAAAAACATAGGGCTCTCTTGTTCTTCATGATATAAGGCTTTGCTTAGAGTAGTCTAAATATGACTTCTTTAAAAACATGACCGTTTATGATGATTGAGAGTTTTTGCTCACCTTTGTAGTAAACGCGAGTGCTTATGGGTCTAAAGGAGTATGTTTTAGAGACACTTTTTTTAGACTCTTTAAAATCTCCCTCTAAAATCTTAAAAACTTTTTTATTATGTTTATTGTTTTTGCGCAAAAGCCCTAAAGCATACTCTATTCGTAGTTTTCGCAGTGGCGTTTGACTCTGTATGTCAAAAGAAAATATTAACTCCTCTCCCATCATAATATCACTTGTATGTATAAAATTCTCCAAAGAAGTATTAGTCGGTGCATTAAATCCAAAAAGTGCTAAGGTTTCGCTATCACTTGCTTTGAGTAGAGTTCTGCATCCATGTTTTAGTAGGGCATCCCTCTCTTTAGAAAACCCAAGCCACTTTTTTGTGAGTGCTTTTATTATCTCAGGATTATCTTTTGAGATGTCATTAAGATTATTAGCTACACTTTTACGAACATAAGTACTACTATCATCTTTTAAACACTCTAAAATTTCTAAAACTTTTGTAGGGTCTTTTTTAAACGCGGGTAGAGCAACAGCCCAAGGTAAACGCGACCTCGAACCCTCACTTGCTAAACGCCGAACATGCTCATCTTCTGAGCCAGCCCAAGTAAGCATCTGCTCCATAGTCTCTTTTTCATACTTACTTATAAACCTACGAATGGCAAACTCAGAAGAAGAACCCACTGTAAAAACCTCAAGGGCTTCCATTGAAGTAGAGAACGATTCTAAACCATAAACTTCTACAAAGTCTTGAAAAATCATATTCTCAAGCGCATATTTATGGTTCATTCTATTAAATATCAAACAAAGAAGATTTATTGCTCTGGAGTACTCTTTTGGCAGAAAATCCCCAAGTTTTGTTGCAATATGTCGCATTCTTTCTTTAAGTTCATAACTCTCCCACTCAGAGCTAAAAACCGTCACTTTAAATAAAGAGTCTTTAAATGTAGGGTACTCATGTATGGTGTTCTCACAAAGTAAATTTATGTACTCTTCGTTGTATAAATTTTTTAAAAGTTGAGCCACTATAAGCCTTCCATCAGCACATTCCAAAGTCTATCGACCTCTTTATCACTTAAAAAAAGTGTAGATTTGTTTTCATAGAGTTCATTTAAAGCATCGCGTTTGATGCCGTAAGTGTGTGTGCAGTTATAGTGAGTTGGTAAAAATGCTCGAATGAGTGAGATATCGCCTACTATCTCTTTAGAACATAAGAAGCAGTAGTGTTCTTTATGCAGACGCCCCTCATGCTCTAAAAGTTTTACATAGACTTCAACAGCAACTCTTTTTGGGTTTTGTTTACTCCACCTCGTAGAAGCATCTTCAAAAAGTTCAAAGTAAAAAGAGCCTAACGCCTCTGCATCTTTCAAATGTTTATAAAAAAGCCCAGTAAAATCTTGCCAAAGCCTTAGTAGTTTATAGTCATTTATCCAAGGATAGCCTATATGCACAACATCTTTAAGCCGTCCAATAGTACTTTTTGCTGATGGCTCTATCTCATAGTCTATTTTAAAACCAATGTTGATAGTTCCATGACGAGCCCCGTAGAACCGGTAAAGGGTCTCTAACTTATTTTTAGATAAAATGCTTACTATTAAGTCCTCATCTTTAACTTTATTAATGTTTATGATAAAACCTTGCATGCCGAGATTATACCAAATTAACCTTATTTTAATGCTTCTTTAGATATCCTTCCATACTTATAATATTCATAAAATATAAAAGAATTACCTCTCATAATTACGAAGGATTACAATGGCATGCAATTTAGATTTATTAACTTCTTTTAAAGACAACTGCGGATTTGGACTTTTAGCTTCAATAGACAATACACCTACACATAAAAACTTAGAAGATGCAATAACTTCATTATCAAGAATGATGCACAGAGGTGCAATCGCGGCAGATGGTATAACAGGAGATGGATCAGGTTTATTACTTTCCATTCCAAAATCATTCTTTGAAAAAGAGCTTTCACAAGATGGTGTAAATATTCCCCAAGAGTATGCTATAGCAATGGTTTTTTCAAATAATGAAAGCGATTTTGATATTATAGAATCAGTATGTAAAAATAATGATCTTAAAGTTCTCTATACAAGAGATGTGCCTATCAATACTAATGCACTAGGTGCTCAAGCATTAGAGTCACTTCCAAGTATTAAGCAGCTTTTTGTTGTAGCAAATTCTCCAGTTGCAACTGAAAGATTAGATGCACTTGTATATCTTTCAAGAAAGGAGATAGAAGCGAAGCTTAAAGATGATGCAACATTCTACATCCCATCATTTTCAACAACCGTAGTATCATACAAAGGTCTTGTTATGCCAACACATATCAAAGAGTTTTATACAGATTTAGCATCAGAGGATTTTAAAATATCTTTTTGTCTGTTTCACCAAAGATTCTCTACAAACACTTTACCACAATGGAAACTCGCACAACCATTTAGAACTATTGCACATAACGGTGAGATTAATTCTGTTACAGCAAATCGATTTAATGTAAAAATGAAAATGGCTGCCGTTAAGTCTAAAATATTTACAGATGAAGAGATGACAAAACTAATGGATGTTATTCAAGATGGTATGAGTGATTCTGCTAGTTTAGATAACTTTATGGAGTTTTTACATGTAAATGGAGTGGACTTCTTTAAAGCAGCACGTTCTCTTATCCCTGCACCTTGGCATAATGACCACGCAATGGATTCAAAGCTTAGAGCCTTTTATGAGTATGCAAGTGCTTGTTTTGAGCCATGGGATGGACCAGCTGCCGTAAGTATGACAGATGGAAGATTTATCGGATGTGTGATTGATAGAAATGGATTAAGACCATCTAAATATATTCTTACAACTGACAATAGAATACTTATCTCATCAGAATATGGTGTATTAGAGTTACCTGAAGAAGAAATTGTTGAGAGAGGACGCCTCCAGTCTGGAGAAATGATCGGAATCGACCTTAAGTATGGAAAAGTACTTAAAAATGAAGATATTAACGAGCATCTTAAATCTATGCATAATTATGATAAATGGCTATCTGAAAATATGTCTTACCTTCAAGAGTATGCTATTACAGCTGATTTTGAAGATTGTGAGTTCCAAGAGAGTGAAATGGAAGCAAAACAGCGATACTTCAACTACACTCAAGAGTTAAATAAACAAGTAATCGGACCAATGTTAAAAGAGGGTAAAGAGACAACGGGTGCAATGGGTGATGATACACCAATTGCAGCTTTCTCAACGAAGCAAAGAAACTTTACAGACTTTTTCAAGCAAAAATTTGCACAAGTGACAAATCCTCCAATTGACTCAATTAGAGAAAAAGTTGTAATGAGTTTAAATACTGGTTTTGGAGAAAAAAGAAATATTCTTGCAGATGATGCGGAACATGCGAAGAGACTTAAAACAGTACTTCCTATTATGTCAAAAGAAAAATTCTTAATTTTACAAGAGTTTGGTGATAAAACATCTTCAAAATATGATTCAGCTTATAAGGTTGGTAAATATTCAACAACATATACTAATGACCTTAAAGGCTCTCTAGATACTTTAATTGAAAAGATTATAGTGGATGTAAGAGATAATGGTGTAAGAACTATTATTTTAGATGATAGAGAGTTAAATGCAAACAATAAAGTAATTCCAATGCTAATGCTAATTGGTTGTGTGAGCCAAAGACTACTAGATGCTAAGCTAAGACACCTTGTAAGTATTGTAGCCGTTACAGGAGAAGTGTACGATCCACATTCAGCCGCTTGTATGTTAGGCTATGGTGCAGTGGCAATTTTCCCTTATCTTCTATATTATACAGTTGAACAAATAGCAGAAGGTACAGAATATGCAGAGGATATGCCTCATAATCTAAGAAGATTCAGACGCGCCATGGGTGCAGGTCTTTCAAAAATTATGTCTAAAATGGGAATTGCAACTATTTCTTCATACAGAAACTCTCGTCTTTTTGATGTCATTGGCTTAAGTGAAGAAGTTGTAAATGATTGTTTTAATGGAAGTATTTCATTGTTAGCAGGGCTAGGTTATGAAGATATTGACGAGAGATTAAATGCTAATCATAAACGCGCCTTTACCGATAAGTTTAAAGGTAAAGATAAGGCATTATA
>JALSMC010000256.1 GCA_026987995.1 Sulfurimonas sp.
ACTAAGAAATGCAGATGGAAGAGCTAAAAGAAGCTCATGCTGATAATATCGCACAGAATGCTGGGATAAAAAAAGTAAACCCTAATCACAATGCTAAAAACGCAGCTATCGCTGAGATGTATAATGATGCTGCAGAATATGAAGCAGATTTAAAATGTTTTGAAGATGAGTTGTTTTTAGTAAATAAACATTCTTTCAAAGACATCGCTACTGAAATGCACAATGCCTTTCCAAAAGAAAAAGACAGAGACTTTGCACACGAGTTAAACACCATACTTGAGTTAGGATGGACTGACTTGGTAGAAGTTCAAAAGACACACAAGATAGAAGAGTTAGAACTTATTAAAGCGACTGACTTTACTGAAATTATTGAAGTTTTTAATGCTAAGTTTCCTGATTATGCAGGTGATTTTGAAGCAGATGCAAGAGTATTTTTAGCACAAAGATGGGAACGTCTTATAAACATCAAAAAAGAGCATATCAAACAAGAGTTGTATGAGATAAATACTTCAGGCTTAAAAGCGAAGTATGTAAAGAGTATCTATCGAAAGTATCACGGTCTAGTTTAAAACCGTAATATTTGATACCCTTTACTGTTTAGCCTCAAACTCTACTTCATCTAAAGAGAACTTTTGTAGTTTTTCTTCTATCCATTTTCTAACTTCAGGGTTTTTATCTACATAAAAGTAGATAGAACCACCATCTTCATCGTTTCTTATAAGCAGAGAGTTTTTGTTTTCACTCTCCCAAGCACTTAAGTTGTTATACTCAACATACTCTTTATCAAGTACATAACTTTGAAGCACTATCTCTTTTTCAAGAGAATAAAAAAGAAATCTTTTTGATGCGACATCATCTATTTTTACAGGAGTCGTTGAGCTAAGATTGTAAAGCTTATAGTCAAACTCTTCTAACAGTGCAGACACAAACTCTTTTGTCCATGTCATGACTTTTTTCATACACTTTTTTGTATCGGGGTCTGTGTTATCTCTATCTAAATAGCTAGTATTGTAATCTGTACAAATGTTGCTATAGTCTATTCCTATCCCTTTAATACTCATATTATGCTTCTTGTATAACTTTTACTTCATTTCCAATACAAATACCACCGTAGTCTATTGGAGATATAATAAGTCCACGTTGCTTCTCTAGTAGTTCTGGAAGTTCAGGAGCAAAAGCATAAAGGTAACGATAATCTTCACATAAACCTTTCACTTCAAAAAGAACTTCACCGATTTCAAGTACAGAACCCGGCTTTAAATGATATAAATCAACATCAACAAAAATATCTTCCATCAAAACGCCATCACCAAGAACAAGTTCAGCCTCTTCAATGATGTCATAACTTTTTTTAGAGACTAAAACCATTGTAAAGTCATCACCATTTTCATAATCACGACTTCCTACAATACCACTTGCATCACAATCAAAATCATCAACTTGCATTCTGTGACCTGCACGTATCATATCTGGTAATGTCATATATAAATTTAGTACTTTTCCATTTTCCATATTTTTTCCTTTTTTTATAAGCTTATTAATTTTGCACGATAATAACATAAGTTAGCTGTCTATATTTATATGTAATCGTGCACAAATTAACTTTTAAGTTTTATCTTTATAATAGTCCTAGAAGTGCTACAAATAAAACTGGTGGCGTTATAACTAGCCCTACTTTCATATACTCTATCCAGCCTATCTTCACACCCTTTTGTGCGAGAACATGTAACCAAAGCAGAGTAGCAAGTGAGCCTATAGGTGTCATCTTCGGTCCAAGGTTTGAGCCTAAGATATTTGCATACACTAGAGCTTCATTTCCCGCATATCCGACCTTGTCTATAGCGATGTCCATTATCATAATAGTCGGCATATTATTCATCACTGAGCTTATAAATGCAGACAAGAAACCAGTTCCGATGATAGCGACTGTTGTACCCTGCGTTTGGAGTTCTACTATCCATGAAGCGATGATGTCTGTAAGTCCTGCATTTTTAAGCCCATAGACTACTACATATAGTCCGATGCTAAACCAAACAACCTGCCAAGGTGCATTTTTTATAGTCTCTACGGGTTTGACTGCTTTGTAGTAATTTGCAATAGCTAAGAAAATAAGAGCCCCACCAAGAGCAAAAACAGAGATAGGAAGGTTAAACTTATCTCCTATGAAATATCCAGCCATTAAAAGTGCTAAAAAGCCCCAAGAGAGTTTGAACATAGTATGATTTTTTATGACTGATGAAGCTTCAGGAAGAGCATCTACATCAACTCTCAATGGAATATCTTTACGAAAGTAGATAAAAAGAACGACTATCGAAGCGAAAATAGAAAGCATATTTGGCAAGAACATATTTTGCATATACTCTACAAATCCAATGTGAAAATACCCTGCTGTTACAATGTTGGTGAGGTTAGAGATGACTAAAGGGTTTGAAGCACTATCACCTATAAATCCACCTGCAATAAGAAATGCGAAGATTGCTAACGGTTTCATCTTGAGGTACTTCATCTTTGCGAGTAAAATAGGTGTCAGGATAAGTGCTGCACCATCGTTAGCAAAAAATGCAGCCACTAATGCACCAAGTAAAAGAATATAAACAAAAAGTTTTTTACCACTTCCTCCACTTAGTTTTGCCATTTTTATAGCTGCCCACTCAAAAAATCCTATCTCATCTAAAACCATAGAGAGAATAATAATCCCGATAAATGCTAGTGTCGCATCCCAAACTATATCTGTCACAGTAAGTACATCTTCTAAACTCACTACTCCGATGAGAACTGCTACAACAGCACCAATAACTGCTGAAGTACCAATTTGTAGACCACGAGGCTGCCAGATAATAAAAACTAAAGTCACTAAAAAGAGTGAAAAGGCTACAATCATAAACTTATCCTATATGTTAAATTAGTGAAAGTATAGCCAAATATTTCAACTATATCAATATATCTTGATATTGTTATTTAATTCTGCTACAATTTTATCACTTAAAATTAATTGGAGCAATTATGAAAAGATTACATATACATATTTCAGTCGAAGATTTAGAAAAAAGCAAGAGTTTTTATACAGCCCTTTTTGGTATGGAACCTACAAAAGATAAGGGAGATTATGCACAGTGGTTAGTCGATGACCCAGCAGTAAACTTCGCTATCTCAAAAGGCAAAGACAAATCGGGATTAAATCACTTAGGTCTACAAGTAGATAGTGATGCCGAGGTTCAAGAGCTAGAAGAAAGACTCCAAAGTGCTGGTGTCTCGGGTGAAAAACAAAAAGAAGCAGTTTGTTGTTATGCGAAGTCTAACAAGTACTGGGTTCAGGACCCACAAGGTATCATCTGGGAGAACTACCATACTATGGAGCAGATGGAACTATTTGGTGGTGATAGTTTTACGGGAGGAGAGGAGTGTTGTCAGCCCACATTTGCTACAAATGGCAAGTGGTCAACAGGTGGCAGCTGCTAGATGGAGATATACTTAAAAACAGTAGCCGCACTCAGTGATGAAACAAGAGTACTGCTGCTGCGTTTTTTAGATGAGAATGGTGAGTGTTGTGTTTGCGACCTGCAAGAGTCTTTAGAGATGATACAGTCGCGTTTATCTCGGCACTTAAAGATTTTAAAAGATGCTGGATTTTTACGAGTTGAACGTAAAGGAACTTGGGCCTATTATAGTATTCGTACCCCTTTAGATAGGTTTCGGATTGAAGCTTTAGAAGAGATTCGTCATTTAGAGATAAAGCTGCCGCCCTTTAAAAATTGTAATACAGAAAAAGGATGTAAAATATGAAAAAAAATGTTTTAATTTTATGTACAGGAAATAGTTGCCGTTCTATCATGGCTGAAGCACTTATAAATGCGAAGTTAGGGAATTGTGTTGAGGCACAAAGTTCTGGTGTGAGTGCGAGTGGCACGGTCAACCCCATTGCCAAAGCACTACTAGAAAAACAAGGTTTTTGGAGAAATGAATACCATTCTAAACTTATAGAAACTGTTTTAGATACTGCTTTTGATCTTGTCATAACAGTATGTGACAATGCAAAAGAGACATGCCCTATGTTTCCAAAAGCTGTAAAAACTATTCATATGGGATTTCTTGATCCTAGTGGTAAAGATGAAAGTGAATATCTTAAAGCTCTTGAGCTCATCAATGCAAACCTTCTACCAATAGTCAAAAAAGAGTTGTGTTAAGTTTACACTCTCTTTAGTATTTCATGCTACTATTAGCTCATTAAGAATGAGAAGGAAAAAAAGTGATTGATTTTTTTAAATATGGTGAAGAAGTACCAGGCTACAGTGTCCGTGTTATAAACGAACGCGAAGCCAGAGCAGCAGCAGGAATACTCTTTGCATTTGGACTTTTAAGTCTTACAAATGCAGTGATGCTCGGCAATGGAATAGTAACTCGTTACTTCATCAGTTTTTTTACTCTTGACTTTCTAATACGTGTCATAAACCCTAGTTATTCGCCTTCTATGATGCTTGGTCGTTTTTTTGTCCAAAACCAGACACCTGAGTATGTCGGTGCTACTCAAAAAAGATTTGCATGGTTTATTGGGTTTCTACTCGCAATTCCTATGTTTTATTTGCTTGTGATTCACTGGCAACCAAATCCTCTTAAAGTTGTCATTTGTATCATCTGTCTTTTTTTACTCATCATGGAGTCAGCATTTTCTATCTGTCTTGGATGTAAAATTTATAATCTAGTCATGCCAAATAAAGCATCTTATTGTCCAGGTGAAGTGTGTGAGATAAAAAGAAAGGAAAAGATTCAGACTTTTAACCCTATTCAGAAGTTTATCTTAGTAACGACTACCTTACTTATACTCTTTGGAACATATCACTATTTTTATAATGTTGAAACAAAAACTTACTTTGGAAAAGCCGTTGCTCATGCTATGCTCACTAAAGCACAGCTACAAGCAAAAGAAGATGCTGCATATGCGAAAGAGGCTGCTGAGTTTGACAACGATGATGACTTTTAACTGCTCTACTTTACACTAAGAGTTACACCAAGTGTGTGACTCTCCCCTGGCTTTACAATGCGAAAATCATCAAAAGCATTAGCCGTTTCTATGCAGACAAACTCTTTATAAGCCTCCGCTTTCATACCACTCATCTTTGAGCCTTTCTCTATCCATGGGTTCCAGACAACAGCAGAGCAAGACCCGACTGCATTTAGACTAATCGTTTTCTCTTCATCAAGTAAAGATAGCTCTTTATCTACATCAAAATAAACTCTATCACACTCCGCATTTATTACTACTGCAGATTTTTGCACCGCATTTGTATCTGTCAGTGTATCTATATATACTTTATCTTCTAAGCCACTTATCTTCACATCACTTATATCTGAAACGCCAAAGTAAGTATGAAGAGCCTGTGTTACCATAAACTCTTTGTCATCAAAATTTTTAGTAATCAGCTCCACACTTAAAGTATCTCCAATAATAAAAACAACATCAAGTTCAAACCTATAGTCCCAAATCTCTCGACTCTTTTTTGTATCACGAAGTCGTAAAAGAACTTCAGTTGTACTCTCATCTATCTCTTTTACATATACTAACTCAAAAAGAGCGGTACGACTAAATCCATGAGCAGGCATACTTTTATCAAGTACTCCAAAACGCGGCCAACAGATAGGGATTCCCCCTCGTATTGCTTTTCCTTCCTGGAAAAAACTTGTAGGACTGAGCCAAAGTATCTCTTTTTTGCCCTTACACTTATACTCAAAAATATGTGCCCCTTGAAGAGCTATTTTAGCACGAGCTATTTTGTTACTTACTTCGACATAAGTAAATCCGTTGGGAAATTTTTTAAGCATCTAACACTGATTACACCAAGTTCTCATTTTATGTCCTTTGAGCGCATAAAAGAGTATCACTCCATAACATATGATGCCATAGAGATAAGCTTCTTGCATACTACCACCCAGTTGTGCAAGTTTACCAAACGCCAAAGGCAGTAGTGCCCCACCAGCTATTGCCATGATAAGTAATGCCGAACCTTTAGCTGTATGTTTTCCCATATCTTCTAATGCTAAGGGCCATATTGTCGGCCATACTAAAGCATTTGCCAGACCTAGTAGAGCTACAAATGTTACACTATCAGGAAGTGTTGATACACCGCTCCATCCCCATAAAAGCTCAGAGATAGTATTTGAAGTTGTAGAACTAAATGCTATACCTACAAGAAAAGTCATTCCTAAAAGTGCTGAACCTATAAGTGCTTTTTCTTGAGAGAGATACCTGGGTATAAAAAAGACTCCTACAAGGTATGATATAACCATAAAAACCATAGTATAAGAGGTTAAAGCAGTTGCATTTAAAACTCCTAAACTTTGGGCATACAAGCCTATGGTATCACCTGCGATCACTTCTATACCTACATAAAAGAAGAGTGCGACAGCACCTAAGACAACACGAGGAAAACTAAAAATAGAGCTATCATCATACTCATCTTGAGAAAATTGTAACTCTTCTAAAGATGAGTACTTAATAAAAATAGCCAACGCAAAAAGTACACCAGCCATAACACTATAAGGCACAATCAACTTATGGGCTAGTGTATCTACCTCTAAAACAGATATATTGTCAATAGAACCAAAACCAGTGAGCACTAAAACTGTAAAAATTATAGGTGCTAAAACCCCTGCACTCTTGTTGATAAGTCCCATGATACTTATTCGCATTGCAGCACTCTCTATTGGACCGATGAGAACTATGTAAGGATTTGAAGCTGTTTGAAGCAATGTAAGTCCAGAACCAAGAGTAAAAAGTGCTAGTAAAAATACAATGAACTCTGCACTTAGTGCCGCTGGTATAAAGAGTAAACTTCCCACTGACATCATTACAAGCCCCAAACTCATACCATTTTTATACCCAGTTTTATCGAGTAAAAAAGCCATCGGTAAAGCCATAACTGTATATGCAATGTAAAAAGCAAAGGTCACAAAAAGTGCCTCAAAATCACTCAGAGTGCAGATGACTTTTAGAAATGGTATCAAAGAGCCATTGAGCCATGTCACAAAGCCGAAGATGAAAAAGAGAGTTCCTATGATGAGCATAGGGGTTAGACTTGATTTTCTATCCATTTTTTAATCCTTCTAGGTATTTTGCGACACCATCTTCTTCGTTAGTATGTGCTAATACTATTTTTGCTAAGTCTTTTACTTCGGCTTGAGCATTTGCCATCGCAACTGAAGTTTTTGCTAACTCAAACATACCCATATCGTTATAGTTATCACCAAAAACAGTGAGTTTATCTAAGTCAAATCCCATCGCATCACTTACACTTTGTATCCCGTGTGATTTATCTGCATCTTTATTTAGTATTGTCAAGAAATAGCATCCTGTATATGTTTCAGGAGCTAGTATATACTTTACAGAATTACCGAACTTATCAAGAAAATGCTCGTGTAATTCACGAAGTAGCTCCTCTTCACCCATATAAACGATTTTAAAGTTCTCATCTTTAGCTCTAATCCCATCTTCTATCTTAATGTTATCAGCAGTCGAGTAACGAGTTAAAACCTCTCTTTGGTATCTGTTTAAAACCTTGTCGTGCACAAAACTTTCTCTTAGATTTTTGGCATCATCAAGGGCTAATACAAAAGGATAAATCCCAAACTTCCATCCCTCTTCTATGATAGTATCAGTTGCATCTCGTCCAAGAATTTTTGTTGCTATGATTTTTTTATCCATAGTAGCGATGAGAGCACCATCGAGTAAAATCATCGGTGCGTTTACCTCTACACCTTTTAAAAATTGTGCTGTTTTCATATAAGTCCTAGCAGTTGCTATACTCAAAATAGAGTCCTCTGCATAAGAATTCCAGATTTTTTTAGTATAATCGCTCACAGATAAATCATTTTTTAGAAATGTATGGTCTAGGTCAGTTATGTAAATATTTTTCATAAAAGTAGTATAGCAAAATAAGTGAGGTTTGGATGCAGTTAGCAGTAGTTACAGGGGCGAGTTCGGGGATAGGTAAAGCTATAAGTTTGAGACTTTTATTACTTGGCTATAGGGTGATAGGGGTTAGCAGAACAGACTCTGAGGCACTACTTCAAGAGCAAAATTTCTCAAGTATAAATGCAGACTTATCAAATGAAAAAGAGACTCTAAAGCTTTGCGGGACACTCAAAAACGAGTCTCTTTTTATTCTCGTAAACGCAGCAGGGTTTGGAAAGTTTGAACCCCATGAAGAACTAAGTCCTAAAACCATAACAGAGATGACATTTCTTAACCTAACAGCCCCTATGCTACTCACAAATGCACTCCTAAGAAATTTAAAACAAAATGATGGTTACCTCATCAATATAAATTCCATAGAAGCCATAAGAGCAAGTAAATTCGCTGGCGTTTACTCTGCTACAAAAGCAGGTCTTAAAGCCTTTGGTGATGCACTTTTTGAAGAGACTCGCAAAAGTAATCTTAGTATCACAAACATCAACCCAGATATGACAGAGTCTGCGTTTTACAATGAACTGCGTTTTGATGTAAGTAAAAAAGAGAGTGAAAAACTCCTCACAGAAGATATAGCTGATGCCGTAGAACATATACTTAGCATGAGAAAAGGTGCTGTAGTGAGTGACTATACTATTAGAAGTTTACATTTTGGAATTAGTAAA
>JALSMC010000257.1 GCA_026987995.1 Sulfurimonas sp.
AATGTTTCAAAGTTATAGTGACTCTCTGTTCGAGCAAAAAAGTTAAACATGATGTTGTTCCAACAGCAGTTATAGTTGAAGTACATATTTTGAGCGATGGCGAGAAGGACTATGGGGCTTGCTATGAGTAGTGTTTTTATAGACTTTGTTTTGTAAACGCTGATGGCGAAAACAAAGAGTGAGAAAAAGAGAAACACTGAGAAATACTTACTTAAAAATGCAGCCCCTAAAAAGAGTCCTGCGAGTAGGGCATATCTTATAGTTTGCTCTTTTTTAAGAGAGTAGAGAAAAAATTGTGTTCCTAAAGTTCCAAAAAGCACAAGGGGAATATCATTTGTAAAGAGAGACATTAAAATATCTACAGGCGAGACTAAAAAGAGTAAAAAAAGTAGATAGGCTTTGTTTTCATCAATGTAGAGCTGAGCTATTTTATAGATACTAAATGCCACTGTAATAGCTGCTATAAATGAGAAAAGTCTAAAAAATATGATGCTATCATTTACAAAACTCATAAGCCATATGAGCCACCCAACCATAGGAGGGTGGTCATAGTAACCGCTACTGAGATGTGTCGCCCACTTTATGAAGTATGCTTCATCACCTGTGAGTGGTACAAGTGCTAGAATGAGGAGCTTACAAAAAAGAACAAGCCCGACTATCTTTATCTCTTTTTCGTAGGTTTTTGTCATAGTTTTAGATGCTCAACTTTTTGAAGATGAACTCAGGAATAGTTGTGATGATAAGCATGATGTATCGCCATATCCATTTTGTATAAAGAGTGTTTTTTCCTGCTTGTTGTGCTGTGAATATATCTTGGGCAACTTCATTTGGCTCTGCTGTAAGTTTTTCTGGTAGGTCTAAACCCTCTGTCATTTTGGTGTTTACAAAACCAGGTTTTACTGTCAGCACTGAAACGCCACTCTCGAAGAGTCTGTTTCTTAGCCCTGAGAGGTAAGCACTAAATGCAGCCTTTGCACTCCCGTAGATGTAGTTTGTTTTACGACCACGGTCTCCAGCAACAGAACTCACCCCTACTATAAAGCCGCGTTTTTCTTCTTCAAAGTCATTTGCTACTATGTTTAAAAGACTTACGGCTCCTGTGTAGTTTACGTTAATAGTGTTAAGTGATTCACTCCACTCTTTCTCAGCCTTGTGTTGTTCAGTCATATACCCACTTACAACTATGACACCAAAAGGTTTCTCTTTTAAGCCCTCATATATCTCTTTATGTATCTCACAAGCAGTGATGTCAAGTTCAACTAACTCTACCTTCACAGATGAACGAACTTCTAAGTCTGTTTTAAACTCTTCTAAGTCAGTCACATTTCTTGCAGCTAAGTATAAACTATAACCATTTTTCGCATAAACACGAGCCGTCTCTTTTGCTATATCACTCTTTGCCCCAACTATTAAAACATAACTCATAATCCCAACCTTTTACTTTGAATGGAGTTGAATTTCTCGTCCATTTTATTTTCTTTTCTAAACTTTCTAAATGTTTCTATTTTCTCGTAGCCCTGCTCAAAAGTCTCTTTACTCACACGGACATCTTTTGTAAGATATATGCGACCGCCACACTCGACTACTATTGCATCAAGCTCGTCTAGAAGCTCAAAGAGTCCCTTTTCTATCTTAAAGTCAAGTGCTAGAGAATAGCCCTCTATAGGAAAAGAGAGATAGTTTTCATTTTTCTTACCATAGAGTTTGAGTACTGCAAGAAACGAGCCTTTTCCACTTTGTGAAATCTTCTCTAAAATCCTCTCTAGTCCATCAAAACTGCTCTCTTTTGGCAGTATAAACTGGTACTGAGTAAAGCCATTTTTTCCATAAATACGATTCCAATTACGAATGCTATCAAGTGGATAAAAAAAGCTGTCAAAATGAACTCTCTGCTTAGAAACACCATCTTGTGACTTCCAGTAGTAGAGCCAGTTAAAAGCTTTTACACTCAGAGTGTTAAGGGCAAAAGATGGAAAGTTAAAAGGGATGTTGAGTTTAGACTTTGGTTTGTAACGAAGGTCCCCATCATCTGCAAACTCTCCAGCCATTAGTAGAGACTTTCCTATGTTTTCATCTTTTGCGAGGCAGTCTATCCATGCTACACTATACGGTAGGTGTTTGTACTCTTCAAACGCAGCAAAAGTCTCTTTGAGGTTTTTTGTTTTGATGGTTGTTTGGTTTATGAACTGTGAGTTTATCTTCTTAAGTGATAGTTTTGCTGTGAGAATGACTCCTGTAAGTCCCATACCTCCACAAGTAGCAAGAAAAAGTTCTTCGCCTTTTTTGACACTGACAACTTCACCATCTGCTAACATAAGAGTAAACTCTTCGACACACTCGCTAAAACAGCCCTCTATGTGGTGGTTTTTTCCGTGAATATCTGAGGCGATGGCACCACCTACTGTTATGAGTTTTGTTCCTGGTGTGACTTTTAAAAACCAGCCGCGTTTAACAACTCCCTCTAGTATCTCTGAGAGCAGTACTCCTGCTTGAACATCTAAGATACCAGTTACTTCATCGAAGTCTAAGAAGTAGTCATAGGGTTTTGTGTGGACTAAGGTATCAGCTAGAGCAGAGTCGCCATAACTACGACCATTTCCATTAGCGATGAGTTCATCAGCAGTGCCAAGCTTCTCTTTTAGCTCGGCTTCACTGCTAAACTTAATAACTTCATTTTCAACAGTAGGGTACATTCCCCAGCTTTGTAAACTCAAACTCTAGTCCTTAAAAACAAATTTTTTATCTAAATTGTACTTGACTACATAACCTATGGCTAAACCTATAAGCGCACCTAAGTACTTCGCGTTTGCATTGTCAAATACATAGTCAAAACCAATCTCAAAACCCCAAAAGATAAAGGTCGTAAAAACTCCCATGAGAGAGTAAAGTAAAAACTTTTTGCCATTATCTTTAGCACCTGAAGTTTCATGGAAAAAGATGTACTTTTTATCTAAGATGTATTTTAGCACTAATCCGGCCAATGTACCAACAAACATAGCGAGGTAGAGTGATAAAAAGCCACTGTAAAGTAAAAAACTAAGCCACTGAAAAAAGAGATTTACTGCTGTGGAGATGATGGCAAAAATGATGTAACGAACGGCTATCATGTAAGTTTAACTATCCCTACGAAACAAATAAGCCATAAAATGAGTGTTACTTTTATGAAAGTATCTTTGAGAACTATTTTACTAGGGCTACCGCTTTGTTCTTCTACAAAAGTTATCTGCATATAACGCAAGATGGCGAGGATAACAAATAGAGTAGTAAGGTAGAGATACTCACTTCCTATGCGAGCTATGACTTCAGGGGAAACTGTGTACTGCAAGTAACTTACAATCACAACGCCACTCATAAGTACCATAGCTGCATTTACGAACTCTAGGTTGTAGCCGTCTATGTTTTTTCGTGTCTCTTTTCCCTCAAGGGAGAGCAGTACATCATCTCTGCGTTTAGCAAGTGCTAGAAAAATTGCCAGTAAAAAAGTGATGATGATTATCCACATAGAAAGAGGTGTGTCTGTTACTTGTGCCCCTGCAAACAAACGCAGTACAAAACCCGTAGCGATGATAAATATGTCAACAATGGCGATGTGTTTAAGTCTGTAAGAGTACAAAATATTAAGTACGAAGTAGCTGACTAAAACTGAAAAAAGCTCATGTGAAAAGAGAAATGTTGCCACTAAAGTAGTTGATGAAAGTCCTAGAAAAAGAAAGTTAGCAGTTGTTAAAGAGATAGCCCCTGATGCTAAAGGACGGTTCTTCTTTGTAGGGTGCTTTTTGTCCTCTTCTATGTCCATAAAGTCGTTCAAAACATAAATGCTACTCGCCAATAGTGAAAAAAGTATAAACGCGACAGTGGCATTTAAAACACTCTCTTGGTTAAAGTTAAACGCGAAGATAAGGGGTGCAAAAATAAAGAGATTTTTTACATATTGATGTGGGCGTAAAAGTGTTAGTAGGTTATTCATTTTTTCTCAATTTGTTTTGGATTGGAGACTCTATAAGTGTAAAAAATTCTTATTCTTGGAATAACCACATAAGTGTCAATAAGTTCTACACTTTTATAATATTTTTTAAGCTCTGCTTCTCGTTTATTGTTACGACAGAGTACAAGTCCATCTTTATGCCACTCTTTTTCATCTCGAACCATATCATAATGGGAATATCTTGAATCGATAGCAACATCAGTATCTGGATGATCTGGGAGGTAATACTTAATATATGCAGCAGTAGTAAGGTGTGCACCATATAGCTTATCTCCATCTTGAATGTGCTGAGAGAATCTCTCGACAATTCTATCACTAGCATACATTCTCTCTTGAACCTTATCTAAATAAAAAAGCATAGCTATTCTACCTGTAAGAGAAAAAATGATTGCAATAATAAGCCCGACTTTAAGTTGCTTCTGTAAATCGTACTTAGTGATGATGTATGAGACGAAAATTGCAGCTCCAACATAAGCTGGTGCAGTATAGTTTAGACCCATAGGTTTAAAAAGACCTTTATAGATAAAAAATAGTAATGTAACTACTGTGGTTAAAATTATAAAGAATATTTTATCATCTTTATAAGCAAGCTTCTCTTTAAACATATAGTAAAATAGTATCCATGTGAAGATAGGAGAAAAAAGTATAAATTGTCCTGCTATAAATGCAATGGCATCACCAAGATTAACCCTAAATCCATCTGCAGAACCATGGTCGATTTGAAAAAGAAAACTTATCCAATCATGCTGATAGTTCCAATAAAGCATAGGTGAAACAATAAGCAGCGAAATACCAATTAAAAGATAAGTTAAAGGATTTGTAAAAAGGTCTCGTCTTTTAAGCAGAACAAAAATTAAAAAAGAGAAGACAAGTAAAATGGCAGAGTACTTACTAATCATAGTAAAACCTAAAAAAACTCCTGTGAGTACAAAATCTTTCCTCTTACCATAAAAGAGTGCCATATAGCCATAATAGAGAGAGAGTGTCCAAAAAAGTAGTAGTGGTGTATCTGGAGTTGTAATAATATAGCCTGATTGAACGAGAATTACACTCGAAGAGATTAGCAGAGCATTTAGAGCAGTTTTGTTATCAGATATCTCCGCAGTCAGTTTATATATATAGAGAGAGGTGATAGAGAGCGAAAATACATTTACTAACCTTACTCCCCACTCATCTTGGGAGATAAAGTTACTTAGGTATATCATATAAGCAATCATAGCAGGATGGTCATAATAGCTTGTCTGAAGCTTATGACTCCACATCCAGTAATACGCCTCATCGCCGTGAAGTGGCAAAAACATATTATACACAATTGATATAATCGCTAAAAATAAAAGTACTAAATAAGCACTTCTTTGTGGTGTTTTATAAAATTTATCTAGCATATAAAAATATTATCCTGAAATTGTTTCTCATATTATACACTATATACGATTTATAATATCAATAAGTGTCTAACATTTATTATAGTCAGGTACATATATGCAAATGGAAATGTTAGTGATTTGTAAACTAAAGGTAATGTTTATATGCAAAAACTTTTACAAACGTATTTAGATTATTAATAATGTTCTTTATGCTAGAATGAGGTAGCTTAAAATTTGAGGTGAACATATGTCTACTCTAACAGAAGTTGAAAGTGTTGTTATACGATTTTCTGGAGATTCAGGGGATGGTATACAGCTAACAGGAACACAGTTTTCAAGTACATCAGCAATGATGGGCAATGATATTACAACTTTTCCAAATTATCCAGCAGAGATACGGGCACCTAAAGGTACTGTTGCCGGTGTATCTGGATTCCAAATCAATTTTGGATCAAGAGAAATATTTACCCCTGGTGATGAAGCAGACATGCTTGTCGCCTTTAACCCTGCTGCACTTAAAGTTAACTTGAAAGATCTGAAAAAAGGGGGTACTATTCTCCTTGATGAAGATGCTTTTACTGCTAGTAAAATTGCAAAAGCAGGGTACGAGCAAAACCCTCTTCATAGTGGTGAACTTGATGGCTATCAACTTATTTCAGTTCCCATGGATTCTCAAACTGCTGCAGCACTTAAAGAGATTGACCTGGATAATAAAAGTAAAAAACGGTGTAAAAATTTTTATGCCTTAGGTATGACTTACCTTTTTTTACCATAGAGAGATGCAAACAACTCTCAACTGGATAGCGCATAAGTTTAGTGAGAAGCCTGAACTCTTAAAAGCCAATCAAGCTGCTATGAAAGCAGGTGCTCACTTTGCTGAAACTCTTGAGACAATAGTTTCAACCTATAAAGTTTCAAAGGTGCATGCACAGCCGGGTAAATATAGACAGATTAATGGTAATGCATCCACTGCATGGGGCTTTATTCGAGCATCGCAAGCCGCAAATCTTCCACTTTTTTTAGGAAGTTATCAAATCACTCCCGCTTCAGATATCTTACATGAACTCTCAAAGTATAAGGAGTTTGGTGTTAAAACTTTTCAAGCAGAGGATGAGATTGCTGCTATTTGTGCTTCTATAGGCGCAGGTTTAGCCGGTTCTTTAGCTATCACAACATCTTCTGGACCAGGTATTGCCCTAAAAGGTGAAGCTATGGGCTTAGCTGTGAGTTATGAGATGCCTTTGGTTATAGTAAATGTACAAAGGGGAGGACCCTCAACAGGACTCCCTACTAAAACAGAACAGTCTGATCTTTTTCAAGCACTCTATGGCAGAAGTGGCGATTCTCCACTCATCATTGTTGCAGCATCAAGACCAAATGACTGTTTTCATATGGCTTATGAGGCAAGTAGGTTAGCTCTAGAGCACATGACACCAGTGATGCTTTTGACAGATGGTTATGTAGCCAATGGTAGTGAACCATGGAAGATTCCAAATGTAGACATCGAGTATGCTAACATTAAACATAAGATGCTTAAGCCGGAGAGTGTTGATAAAGAAAACTGGAGTTGGATTAAACGAGACCCTGATACACTTGTAAGAGATTGGGCTATTCCCTGTATGGAAGGTCTTGAACATAGAATAGGAGGTCTGGAGAAAGATTACGACACAGGTAATATCTCTTATGACCCAGAGAATCATCAAAAAATGTGCGAGACTAGGCAAAAAAAAGTAGAAAAAGCAGCTAATAATATTCCTCTACAAGAGTTAGAGGGAGCTGAAAGTGGAGATTTACTCGTTATTTCATGGGGAGGAACTTACGGCTCGGTTGAGATGGCTGTAAGAACACTGCAAAAAGAGAGTAAAAAGATATCTTTGATACATCTGAGATATATCAACCCTATGCCTAAAAATATTGCTAATATTATCAAGAACTTTAAAAAAGTAATAGTACCTGAACTTAATATGGGACAGATGGTACATGTAATCAATGCAAAATTTGCTTGTGAGGCTCTCTCTTATACAAAGGTTGAGGGACTGCCATTTAAAATTTCTGAACTTAAAGAAGTGTTTAAAAATACACTTGAGGAGGCTTAAAATGAGTACTCATAATGACTTAAAATATACAAAAAAAGAGTTTACAAGTAGTGAAGAGGTTAAGTGGTGTCCTGGATGTGGAGATTATGCAATATTTTCAGCGATACAATCTGCAATGACAAAGATAGGAAAAAAACGCGAGGATATTGTATGTGTTTCAGGTATTGGTTGTTCATCTAGACTTCCTTACTATCTTAACACTTATGGCTATCATACTATTCATGGTAGAGCAGCAGCTGTGGCATCTGGTATAAAAACAGCCAATCCAAACTTAAGTGTATGGGTAATGACAGGTGATGGAGATAGTCTATCTATTGGTGAAAATCATTTTATTCATGTTTTAAGAAGAAATGTAGATATGAATATAGTTTTATTTAATAACCAAATATATGGTCTAACTAAAGGACAGTACTCTCCAACTTCTGTGCAAGGTCAAATCACAAAATCTTCACCTTATGGGTCATTAGACAGACCCTTTAGTCCTGCAAAACTCGCCTTTGGGGCAAGTGCTACTTTTATCGCACGGACACTAGATACTAACACTGCACATATGCAAGAGGTTATGCTCGAAGCAGAAGAACATAGGGGAACATCTTTTATAGAAGTGTATCAAAACTGTGTTATTTTTAACGATGGTTGTCACTCAGACTATACGGATAAAAAAAGTAGAGATGAGCACTCTATTATGCTCAAGCAAGGTGAGCCAATGATTTTTGGAAGTGAGCTTAAAAAGGGTATTATTTTTGATAAGATGCAATTAAAAGTTGTTGAACTTGGAGATAAATACAGTGAAAAAGATTGTTTAGTGCATGATAGAGAGAATGAAGGTTTAGCATCTTTACTTGTTGCAATGGATGCAAACCATGCTATGCCAAAACTCTATGGTGTTATATATGCAGTAAAAGATGTTATCTACAACGAACAAGTATCAGCACAACTTGCAGAAGTTAAAGCTCAAAAAGGTGAGGGAGATTTTGAAAAGCTTCTTAATTCCGGAGAGACATGGGAAGTAAAAGAATAATATATTAAGATTAAAATATGAGTATTTTGTTGATGAAGTTTCAAGTTTACATGCAAAAATTTCTTCAAACATATTTAGATTACTAGATACTTATTAATTTTGTGGTATTATAAGGCAATTAATTAAAATTACGTAAGGCTTTTAA
>JALSMC010000258.1 GCA_026987995.1 Sulfurimonas sp.
TGCTTTTTTAGTACTTACATACTGTACATAATAAGCTCAATAGCCTCTAACACATCTTTGTTAGTGAGTGAGTTAGTGTTTGCATAAGCCAAACATGCACCAGCTCCAACTCCCTCTTTTGCTTCACCCTCATCATATTTTTTTAGTACTGGTATCTCCGCGTTTGCAAAAGAAAAGTCAGTATAAATGGCGTTTGGAGTGTAGCTTAGTTGTTCTAGTATGTGTTTTATATTTGAGTTTGTGTCATTTGCTACCCATCCTGTTGTGGCTAGAGTGATGTTCTCTGACTTTAGACGCATCAACACATCTTCACGGAGTTTGTCTGCTACAAGAAGACAAGCTGCCATCTGTGTTCCACCTGCCAAAACAACATGAAAGCGTCTACTCGCTTCAAGTAAAAAACCAGCACAGAAGATGAGCATATTATCACTTACTAAAGAGAGCTTCTCAAATGTACTCATATCATCACTAACTAGAGCTAATGCCGTGTTTATAGTCTGGCTTCTTACATCATCTGGTACATTTAAAAAGCTTGAAGAGAAGTCATCAGCAACATCATAGCCAAGAGCTAAAGCTGTTGCTGTCGCTGTAGTTGTACCACTTGGAGTAGACTCACTGAGAATAAGATAAGCACCTTTAAGCTCGTAAGTTCTACCAAACGCCATCCCTTTAGCAAATACTTCCTCTGCGTTTATACCCGCACCAGTAGCAATAGACTCTGATGGCTTTATGTCAAAGTTATGTAACTGTGTCTGCTGTGGTTTTATTTCTAAACCTAAGTCAAGAGTCTCAATAGTACTAAATGCACAAAGGTTATGAACCGCTCTAGTGATAAGAGCAGGAGTAGGAACACCTGATGGCGTTTCAGCAATCTCAGGCATAGAGAAGAGTTTTTGAGTGCTAATAAACTCAGCATCAAGAGTTGGTGTATAAGGAATCTTCCCAGGAATACCAGCTTGTGTTATCCCTGCTATCTCACATGTCTTAGTAACCGAGGCAGCAAGTAAAAAGTCTGCTTTTCCCTCAGGTAGTGTCGTTTCTTTGTTTGTAAAAATGTTATATGTTTTCATCTGTTTCCTGATATAAGTGTATAAAAAGCTACTAAGCTAATTGTCTTTTTTGCATAGATTTTACATTTTTAAGCATAAGAAGAGAGGCTAATAGTGCCACAAAGAAAAGCCCTATAAATACATAAAGTGTACCAGTGTAGCTTCCCGTTGAGTCTTTAACATAAGCGATGATGATAGGACCAGCAAGTCCTGCTAAAGCCCATGCAGTAAGTATGTACCCGTGAATAGCACCAAGCTCTTTTGTTCCAAATATATCGCCAATATATGCAGGAATGGAAGCAAAAGCACCACCGTAACAAGTCATAATGTAATAGAGAAGCACTTGAAATAATAATATACTCGTGATAGTTGTTAATAGATAAAACGCAATGATTTGTGTCACAAAGAAGATGATAAAAACAACAGGTCGACTCAAGTAGTCAGAGATACTAGCCCATGCAATTCGCCCAGCACCATTAAAAATACCCATAAAACCAACTGCAGATGCAGCAGCTAGAGCAGAGATGCCTATGACTTCTTGAAGAAGAGGGGAGGCAACAGAGATGATAGCGATACCACAAGTTACATTGATAAAAAGCATAATCCAGAGACCGTAAAATCTAGCAGTACTAATGGCTTCTTTGCGCGTGATGTTTACTAAGTCTTGCTTGATAGTTTTCTTACCTGATGCAACAGCCTCTTTGAAGCCCTCTGGCATATAGCCCTCAGGAGGGTTTTGTAGATACTGTGCAGCACTAAACATGATGATAAAATAGATAGAACCCAAAGTATAAAAAGTAGCAGATATGCCAACAGAGTCTATAAGAATTTTTATAGCTGGTCCAGAGATGGCAGAAGCAAATCCAAAGCCCATGATGGCAAGTCCCGTAGCCATTCCACGTCTGTCAGGAAACCATTTCACAAGCATAGAGACAGGAGAGATATAGCCTATTCCAAGTCCAGCACCACCTAAAAGACCGTAAGTCAGATACAAAAGCACCTTAGACTCTAAGTGAATGGCAAAACCAGCTCCAACTGTTCCAAGACCAAATAAAATAGCAGCAAGAGTAGCCGCCACTCTAGGACCTTTAGCCTCAACAAATTTTCCCATAAGGGCAGCAGAGAGACCCAAAAAGAAGATAGCAACTGAAAATGTAATAGTTACATCTGTGAGCGACCATTGCATCGCCGACTGTATAGGGTTGACATAAACACTCCAAGCATAGACTGAACCTATGCACATGTGAATAGCCATAGCAGAGACTACCATGAGCCATCTATTTTTTACTTTTGTCATTAGACTTATCCTTAATAATTTGTATCATAATATGAATAGAAGTATACAATAGTTTCATCCATTTTGTAGTTTTAAATGATGGCTAATGCCTTATGTATATCGTACTCTTCTATGTACTCTTTACCGACTCCAAATGTTGCCTTATGTTTCATCTTGCCAAAGTAAGAGGTGTCACCTCCGAGTTTGACATCGAGGGCGAGAGCCATAGCTGTTATAGGGTGTCCTGCGTTTGGCGAGTCGTGTTTTTTCCCATCTTTGTAAAAGGCGAAGATGTCTTTTTGTTTGGCTAGATACATGATGAGAAGTGCTGTTAAACGCGAGGGGATGAAGTTGAGTATGTCATCTAGGATTGCAGAAGCTTTTCCGTAGTTCTCGTACTTTTCATTTCTGTAGCCTACCATGGAGTCAAGAGTATTGACTGTTTTGTAAAAAACTATGCCGGGGAGTCCAAAAAAGAGTAAAAAAAGAAGTGGGGCTATAACACCATCACTTAGGTTCTCTGCATAAGTTTCTATGGTTGCTTTGTAAATATCGCTATCACTTAACTCTTTTGTATCACGACTTACAAGCATAGAAATTGCATGGCGTTTATCATCTGCTGTAGTTACACCAAGTACAGCCTCTCTTAGCATATTGTGGGCTATAAATATTGAAGCGATTAGTGAAGAGAAGAAGATATAAAGAGGGGTAGTGAGCTCTTGTAAAAAAAGATCTATTGCTATTGCAATGAATAGAGGGATACTAAGGGTAAAAAGAAGTAAAAATACCCCTCTCAAAATAGTGTCCTTATAGTATCTCTGCTCAAAGTATGAGATAAGCTCCCCTATAAAAATCACAGGATGTTTGATAAAAGCAAACTCACCAAACAAACGGTCGATAACGTAAGCTAAAACAGTTATAAAAATATTACTCATTTAGGGCATCCACTATGGCTTGCATATTGATGTTTTCATCTATGTGAGAAGCAAATTGTGCTATGGCATCTTTTTTGTATTTTTTAAAGTTGTAGCCTTTGTAATCTGGGTTAATTTCTTGGAAGATATACTCTCTCATGGAGTCGTTATCAAAAAGCCCATGGATGAAAGTTCCGTAGAAGTTTTTCTTCTCTTTACACCGCTTTTTTGTAATGCCATTATGTATCTCATAGCCATCAATCATAATGCCAAATATATTGTAACTTCCTTTTTTTACTATCTTCTCTTTGGCAAATGTGACATCGCCTTTGAGTCGTCCAAAGCCTTTGACTTCTTTGTAGTCAGATTCTATTTTTTCGGTGTCGATAATCCTCTCAAACATCATCTCATAACCCCCACAAATAGCTACTAGTGGAGTTTTTTTGCAAGAGAGAATTTTCTCAAAATCTCGCTCCATAAGCCAAGCTAAATCATCTATAACTCGTTTGCTCCCTGGAAGTATTGCTAAATCACAAGAGTGCATCTCACTTACAGAACTTATAAAACGCAGCTCTATCTCAGAGTCAGCTATAAGTGGTTCAAAGTCTGTGAAGTTTGACATGTGTGGGAGTTTGATAACTCCTACTGTTATGATAGCTTTTTGTGTGTCTTGAGTGTAGTTTATCAGCGACTCAGAGTCTTCAAATCCAAGGTTAAAAGGCTTAAAAGGTACAACTCCTAAAACAGGAATCTTAAACTCTTTTTCTATGATGTTCACACCCTCATCAAAAAGACTCATATCACCTTGAAATTTGTTTATAACAACACCTATAACGTTTTTACGAAGTTTGTTAGGGAGTAAGTTATAAACGCCATAGATGGAAGCAAAAACACCACCGCGTTGTATATCTGCTACGAGGACGATTTTTGTGTTAAACTCATCGGCTACATAGATGTTAGAGAGGTCTTTGTTCATAAGGTTTAACTCGACTGGACTTCCAGCCCCCTCTGCAACAACACACTCAAACTCATCCTTGAGTGACTCAAATGCAGACTTAACAATGGGTTGAAGTTTTTTGATGTTACGGTAATACTCCCAAACATCAGTATTGCCAACACTTTTACCGTTTATAATCATATGTGCTTTTGATTTACCACCTGATTTTAAGAGTATGGGATTAAAAGAGGGTCGCGTTTGAAGTCCTATAGCTTCTGCTGCAAAAGCTTGAGGTATAGCTATCTCCCCACTATCTATATCAGTAACTAAAGAGTTGTTAGAGACATTTTGAGCTTTAAAAGGAGCTACTTTTATACCGCGTTTATGCAGAAGATATGTAATAGCAAACGCGAGAGTAGATTTCCCCGCATCGCTACTTGTTCCGAAGATGCTAAGAGAGTTCATAAGAGAGCCTTTTTATTTTACTAATTATACACTCAAGAGTTTTTAAGTCAAGTAGTGTCACAATGATTTTAAATATTTAAGGAGTTATCATGGATGTAGATTATGGACCGCTAACAAAGATTATAGGTACTTGGATAGGAGATAAGGGAACAGATATCGCACCTGATCCCGATGAAGGTAAGGAGATAAACAAGTTTAGAGAGACTATTATCTTTACAGCTATAGGCACTGTGACAAATGCAGAGGAGCAGACTTTAGCCGCTGTTCATTATGTACTCAATGTAAACCGTATAAATGATAATGCTCCCATCCACCACCAAACTGGTTACTGGATGTGGGATAAAGAAAAAAATGAGGTCATGCACTCTGTGGCAATTCCAAGAGCAGTATGTGTTGTGGCTAGTGGAAAAGCAGTTGTAAGTGAAGAGGGTGTATCTATAGAAGTTTCAACGGATGCTTCAGGAGTTGTGCAAACTGACTTTATGTCTAAAAAAGCTAAAACAACTTCTTTTAAAAATAGCCTCAAAATCACAGGTGACACTCTCCACTATTTTGAGACAACTATGGTAGACATCTATGGCAATAGTTTTGAGCATACGGATGAGAATACCTTAGAGAGAGCCTAGCAGTTTTAGATGCTTGTGAGAGCTTTTTTTAAAGTCTCGTGAGCCCCAGCATCTTTTACTGCAAAACGTAACCAGTTGTTGTTGAGGTAGTCAAAACTCGCACATTTTCGCACGAGTATTTTTTTCTCTAATAGTTTTTCCCAAAGTTCTTCACCATTTTCTGTAAGGCACAGTATAAAGTTACTATCACTCTCTACTATCTCTGTAAAGAGTTTAGACTCTGTGAGTATATTCTGAAGTTCCTCTTTTTGTGTTTTATGAAGTTCTCTGCTTCTTGTAACAAAATCTTCATCACTTAAACGCTGTGTTAAAAAGTTTACATCAAGTTGCGAGAGGTTCCATAGTGGCATTTGGAGTTTTTGGATGTTTTTCTTATGAGAAAATATCGCTCCAACTCTCACACCAGCACAAGAGTAAAACTTTGAGAAAGACTGAACTATATAGAGTCTTTTATAACTGTTTATCTCATCTCGCATAGACTCTAACTCTTGGAACTCTAAAAAGCTCTCATCCAAGATGATGGTGCAGTCAAGTTCCATCCACTTACTCATAAGCTCTTTGATGTTTTCGTAGTATGTTCCCTCTGGTGTTGAAGGATTTACAAAAACAACTATAGAGTCATCAAGGGGTGCTTGTGTTTCATCTTCTATGCGGTTGATCTTGTAGATGTTCTTTTTCGCTTGCAATGCGGCTTTTTCATATTCACCATACAAAGGGGCATATAAAAATACATTCTTGCGTTTAAGAGAAGAAAAAAGCTCATAAATGGCTGTAGTCGCACCGTTAAAAAGTGCTATCTGAGATTTTTTTAGTGCATACTTTTGTGCTAAGAACTGACGAAACTCTCTGTACTCACTATCCGGATAGAGTGCTACTTCTTTGCTTGAGAGTGAAAAGTTTATCTCGGGTTGATAGAGGTTAATGTTTGAAGAAAAGTCAATTATCTCATCAGGGGAGCACTCGATTCTTTTAGCATATTTATATATATTTGCACCGTGTTTCATATCTCTACATCATCCCAAAACTCATCAAAGTCTAAGTTTGTCATAGTGTTTTCGTTAGCAACATCTTTTTCTAAAAGTATTTTGTGTTGCGTTTGGAAGTAGAGTTCAAGGGCTTCATTTATCATAGTAGACTCATCTTTTTTAAGAATCTGTTTGAAGTTGTCAAGGTTTTCGTAGTTGTCTTGGTTGATAGATATATTCATACTGTTATTTTACCAAAATATGAGCTCTTTAGCATGAGAACTACTTATTTGATTCTCAAGACGGAGCATCCCATAAAAAAGTGCTGCTATTTTTATATTTTTAGCTAGTTCTATTTTGTCTATTTTTTTAGGAGCATTTTGGTTGTAAGTTTTTAAAAATAGTGTTATGTAGGAGTTTCTTTTTGATGAGTTAAAAGAGAGAAGTGCTACTGCTATGTCAAAAACATAAGAGCCATTCCCAGCATCTATAAAATCAAAAACACCTATCTTCTCTTGAGTAAAAACAGTGTTGTCTTTGAAAATATCACCATGAATGAAACCATCATTTTGAGGCTTATAGCTTTTGAGAGGTTCTAAGGTTTTATACAAACGATAGTTCGTAGATTTAATCTGTAAAAGTCTTTGTTTTATCGCATACTTCTCTATAAAACTTTCTCTATGAGGGATTTTTACTGAGTGTAATTTAGCCATAAAACGGGCAAGTGCTTGGATATGAAAATAGCAAATTGTTGAGGGGGAACGGCCTTGAAGTTTCTCATAAAGATACAAACCTTGTGAGCTTTGAAGAAGTCTTGACACATTTAACCCTGCACTTTGTAAACGCAGTAATATATCGGCATCTAGAAATATTTTTTCTTTTATATCTCGTTCATAGTACTTGATAATATACTTATCAGAGATATAAGTTGTGTCTACTACACCGCTACTACTTGGAACAAGCGAGCTAAATTTATAAGAAGGAAAAAGGGTTTTTACCTGAGTGAGTGATAACTCGCGTTTGACACCCATTTAGAGTTGGCACTGCTTCATCATAGTTGTCCATTCAAGGTCAAACTTCTTTTGGACATATGAACGATGGTGGGGAACCCCACATTTTGAGCAGTCTTGATGAATTTTATCTCCATAAACACCTTGCTTCCCATCTTTTGACTCTATATCGCAGAAGCTATACTGAGTATTTTTTCCTACTTTTTTTATGCCATCATCATCAAAACGAAAGTTTGGACAGGCACAGATGTAGCAGTTAAGCTTTTGCATATCATGGCACTTTTTATTGTCCTTATATAAAGGGCAAAATATTGGCTCTGCTTTTACCATGTTATCAAAGTCGAAGTAGTCTATGATTTGCTCTTTTGTGTAGTTCTTTGCCACAAGTTTCGTAACTATTTGCTTATGTTTAGCTGCATGTTCTGTGAACCAAGATGTATAACTCAAAAAAATTCCTTGTATATTATATTTCAAATTATAGCACCAAAGACTTAGGTATAATTTTACTAAAGGTTTTAGATTATGACACAAGATAATTTTTCGTACCACTTCACTCCTGCAGGTTTCATCTCCAACTTTACTCCTCTTGTCGTGATACTCTATGGTAATGAAACAGTTGACTTGAATGATTTTGAGTACAAAATGTGGAATGTTTTACAGGTTTGTGCATTTGATAAAGTAGAGAGTAAATTTTTAAAAGAGTTGATTGTAAATATTTCTGAGACGCATGAGTGTGAAGAGTATATTTTTATGTATGGAGATACTCAAGAGCTTGATTTGTCTGGGGTAATAGCTGAGAAAAATGTTTATAAAGCTGATGCTTTAGAGTTAAAGAGCACAGAGAATCTCAAAAAAGTGTTAGATGAATTTGAAAAAATGGCACCTGAGCTCTAAACTACTTCTTCACTTATCTTAGAAAGTTCTGCATCACTTAGTGCTAGGTTACAGAGTTCTTTGACAAGTAGTAGAAAGTTGAGACTGTGTGAACTTGGCTCTTCAGAAGTGAGATAAACTTTGTGCTCATAAAAAAACTCTTCTATATCGGAATCGCATGTAAGTTCTATAAGCATTTTGTATGCTTTATAGATTGCATTTGACTCTAAAGGAATATTTTCACACCCCTCAATAGTAAAACTTGCACAATTTTGAGGTACGACACTTAAATGCGTATCGCCTTTAAGGGAGTAAACAGAGTCTTTTATCTCTATGATTACTTTTTGTTTTGATTTTTTAACAGAGCTGTTTTGCTTTTTTATAAGAGTTTCGATGGCATCTTCGTCCCAAAAACCGCCTTCATCACCACCTTCAAAACCACCCATGCGTTATATTGCGAAAACTCTTATTTTCTCTGTTT
>JALSMC010000259.1 GCA_026987995.1 Sulfurimonas sp.
TGTTAATACTATTCCATCCCTTGTAACATTTGCACTACCAGGGTATAACAAAGAAGGACTCTTTATAAACAAGGCTTATATTAATTTTAATCATCAAAATAATGTATTCAATCTAAGCGATATATATTTAGACTCAAAGGAAATTGATGTCTTAGGAAGCGGTGTTGCAGACTTAGAAAAGGATACTATTGATATTACACTTAATCTAAAAACAGACTTAGGGAGTGATCTAGCAAAAGTTCCTCTTATTGGCTATATCATACTAGATAAAGATTCCATTTCCACTACTCTTAATATCAAAGGTAAGGCATCCGATCCTACCGTGAAGTCACTTATCGCTGAAGATATTGTAGTCGCACCTTTAAATATAATAAAAAGAACACTCTCTCTCCCTTATATATTTATCAAAGATGCTATAGATAAAAAGTAATATAAATACTTATTCGTTTCGTAAAACTGTTAAAATGTCAACTTCACTAGCTTTTTTTGCAGGATAATATGACGAGCCAATAACAATTAAAAATGCACCTAATACAATAAGGGTAAAGTCTAATAAACTCAAATCTAGCGGTAATGTTGATGTAGGATAAACATCTTTAGGTAGTGATACAATATCAAAAGTACCTAATACCCATATGCCGCTCAAACCAAGAAATACTCCAGCTGCTATACCTGCAATACCGATAATTATACCAAGGTATAAAAAAACTTTTTTAATTTCTTTGGTTGTAGTACCCAGAGATAACAGTAGTGCAATCTCCCCTCTTCTATTCATAACAGTCATTAAGAGAGAGGAGATTATATTTATAGCTGCTATAAGGATAATAAGCATCAAAACTATAAACAGTGATGCTTTTTCCATCTCTAATGCAGCAAAGAAGTTCAAATTGTCTTCCCACCAACCTTTAACAGTTGTACTTATAGGTAAAAACTCTTTAATCGCTACTATATCTTCATGAGGATTTTTTGAGTATATATGGATTCCATCATACATATTATTTGGCATATGCATCATTGTTTGAAGAGCTTCAAGTGTAGTGTAGCTATAAGCTTTGTCATAGGCTGAAAGACCTGAGTCAAACACAGACTTAATATTAAAACGTTTAATCTTTGGTGTCATAGATAAGCCACCAGGTTCAACACTCGTAAAAATATACATAAGCTTATCGTTTTTAAAAAGATTAAGTTCCTCTTTTAAACTTTTACCTATAAGCACATCAAACTTTTTAAATGTATTGCCAACAATTGCTTCTGCTAAAACACTGTTTACCTTAGCTTCGTCTTTAAAATTTACACCAAATAAATATCCACCCTCTAGTTTAGAACCACTGCGAATCATTATTGAAGATTGCACATAGGGGCTAAATTGTAAGTGAGGAAATTTTGTTTCTAAATCAATGAGTAAATTTTCATTTACACCACCATAAAACTTTGGAATAATAGTGAGAGGATAGTTCATTATGGTGAGTTTTTTCTTAAACTCTTTATCAAAACCATTCATGAGTGCCATAGCTATAAGAAGAACCATAACACCAAGTGTGATACCTAAAAAAGCAAGAAGAGCTGAAAGAAAGATAAAAGGTTGTTCTTTGTCAAAACGCAAAAACCTCTTTACTAAATAGGTAACAATTGATTTTTTCAAGAGGCAAACATGCCTTTTTTTGGACCACTTTTACCACAACATTGCTTATACTTTTTACCACTACCACAAGGACAAGGGTCGTTCCTTGCAATCTTTTTTTCAGTCTTAATATCATCAGTATGGTTTAACTGCATTTGAGCGGCTTCTTGTTTTTGTTCTAGTGCTCTTTGCTGCGCTATTGCGGCTGCTTCTTCTTCCGCTGATTCCATCTTAAATTGAATAATTTGAAGTGTTCGGATTGTATTAAACTTAATTTCACTAATTAGCTCAGTAAAAAGGTTAAAACTCTCTTTTTTATATTCAACTAAAGGATCTTTTTGGTTATAAGCACGAAGACGAATACCTGTTTTCATGTTGTCCATCTCATACAGATGATCTCGCCATGCACTGTCAAGCTCTTTTAAGTAAAATTCTTTTTCAATGTCATGCTTTACATTCTCTTCTAAAACACTCATCTTTTCATCGTAAGATGCTTTAACACTTTCATTTACACTACTAAATAATTCATCATATTCTAACTCTTTTAGAGGGTCAGTATCTATTGAAAAATTAATCTTTTCCTGTAGGTGCTCACTTAGGGCTTCTAGATTAAAATCTTCTTTATCACCACCCTCATATATATCACAAAGTTGTAATATATGAATGATATATTCTTCTCTTATAGCATCAATTTTTGCAGTAATATCGTAATCTTCACTTAAGAGCTGATTTCTAAATTTGTAAATGATTTTTCTCTGCTCATTTGCAACATCATCGTACTCAACAATTTGCTTACGACCTTCGTAGTGCATGTTTTCAACTTTTTTTTGTGCTTTTTCAACTGCACGAGTCACCATTTTAGACTCTATATACTCTCCATCTTCAACACCAAGTCTTTCCATGATAGATTTAATCTTGTCACTTCCAAAAATACGAAGAAGGTTGTCTTCAAGTGAGAGATAAAACTGTGTAGTTCCTGCATCACCTTGACGACCAGAACGTCCACGAAGTTGGTTATCTATACGACGGTTTTCATGACGTTCTGTACCAACTATGTAAAGACCACCCAATTCTCTTACTTCATCATTTACTTTAATATCTACACCACGCCCAGCCATATTAGTTGCTATAGTAACAGCACCTTTAGAACCTGCAGACTTAATTATTTCGCCCTCTTGTTCATGGTTCTTCGCGTTTAACACAGTATGTGCAATTTTTTCGCGCTTTAGTACATCATGCAAAGCTTCAGATTTTTCAATTGATGCCGTACCTATGAGTACTGGTTGCCCTGTCTTGCTCAGCTTTTTGATAGTATCGATTACAGCATTGAACTTTTCTTCTTCTGTTTTATAAATTAAATCGTTTAAATCTTTTCTGCCTATTGGTATATTTGTAGGAATAGAAACAACATCAAGGTTATAAATTTGTGCAAATTCTGTTGCTTCAGTTTCAGCTGTTCCTGTCATACCTGCAAGCTTGTCATACATTCTAAAATAGTTTTGAAATGTGATGTCAGCAAGAGTTTGTGTCTCTTCTTTAATATCAACACCCTCTTTAGCCTCTAGTGCTTGATGTAGACCCTCA
>JALSMC010000260.1 GCA_026987995.1 Sulfurimonas sp.
CAGTGGTGAAACCGGTGATGCCTTAGAGTTTATACAGAGTCTACATAGAGAATCTCCTCAGAGAGAACTCTATGGGGTAGGCTACTCACTTGGGGCAAATATGCTTTTAAAACTACTTGGTGAAGTTCAAGAGAAATCGCTTCTAAGCAGAGTGGTAGCAGTATCTCCTCCTATGCAACTAGATATTTGTGCAAGAACCATGAACAGAGGATTTGCACAATACTATCAGTACAGACTCCTTGAAGATCTCAAAAGAGCCTTGGCTAAAAAGTATGACAAACACAATATGCAAGAGCTACTCAACTTTAAACGTAGCAATATCAAAAAACTCAACAGTTTTTGGAAGTATGATGATGTATATACTGCTCCTATTCATGGGTTTTCTTCTGCTAGTGAGTATTATGAAAAATGTAGTTCTAAACAGTTTTTAAAAGATATACAAATGCCAACACTTATCATCCATTCAGAGGATGACCCTTTTATGACATCAGAGGTTATTCCTACTAAAGAAGAACTCTCTGACCAAGTGCAACTCTATATAACAAAGAAAGGCGGTCATGTTGGTTTTATCGAGGGGAGTTTTTTCAAACCAGAGTATTGGCTTGAGAAAAAGATAGTATCTTTCTTGCTTTAAGTCTCTATCTTATACCCCACACCAAAAACATTTTTAATAGTTCCTTGAGGCAATTTTTTTCTAAGCCCTTTTATCAGTGTTTTGAGGGCATTATCTTTTGGTTTCTCGCTGTCATACCACAACTCAAAAACAATATCATCTACACTAAAAGTTCTCTTGATATCTGAGAGAAGATAGCTTAAGAGTTTTATCTCTTGTTTTGTAAGTATCTTTTCTTTATCATGTTGAAATAGTTTAGAGTTTTGTGTATCCCAATAAAAAGAGTCTTTAAGCACAATAATCTTATTTGCTAATGTTGTAAAGTTCTGTATCTCTTTAATCGCCAAAGAGAGTGCCTCTTTGAGTTCACTTCGTGATACTGGTTTTATCAAATACTTTGTAAGTTTAAGCTCACTTGCACTTAAAAGTGTATTTACATCAGAGTTTGCAGTAAGCATAATCGCTTTTGTTGTATGATCATTTTTACGGATTTCTTGTAAAAGCTCTATCCCACTCATTCCTCCTAAGTTAATATCTATAATCAAAATAGAAGGCTTCTTATCTTTATAAATTTTTAGTGCATCTTTGGCGTTGGAAGCCTCATAAACATGTGTAAAAAATCTCTCTAGGTATTGTGCATAATCTCGTCTTACCTCATTCTCATCCTCGACATATAAAAGGTCATACAAAAGTTTATTTGTCTCTATCATTTTTTATCTCTTTGAAGTTTAATACTAAAACAAGAACCTTCACCAATATTTTTTACCTCAAGAGAGCCATTATATTTTTCTTTTATAATCTTTCTTGCCATATAAAGCCCTATTCCTGTGCCCTCTGAAGTGTGCTTTGTTGTATAATAAGGCTCAAATAGTTTAGCCATAACACTCTTGGTTATTCCACCAGCATTATCACATATATCTATAGAGTAATTACTATTATTTACATATAAGTGTATTTTTACAAAACCTTTAAATATATTTCTCTCAAGTAGTGCATCCTTAGCATTATTTAATAAAATAATGATTATCTGTTGGAGTTCATTTATGTGAAATTCTTTTTTAAATTCATACTCAATGTCACTTTTAAGTACTATGTTCGTATCTTCAAAGCTCACCCTTACAGTTTCAATAGCACTGTGAAGTATCTCTTTAAGTTGCACTTTTTTTTCTGTTTTATCAAGACTATTTTTAAAATCATCAATAGTATTTGACATATATTTTGTAAGTCTTTCTATCTCTTGAAGTTTCGCTTCTATCTCAGGGTCTTCAATATTTTTTTCATAGAGCAACTTGTCTATAAGACTGACTGTAGCATTTATCTGAGAGAGAGGTTGTCGCCACTGATGTGCAATGTTTTCAATTATATTATCAGTTTGGCTTTTAGTGTTTTCTTTTTGCATTGTAAAAGTCTAGCAAAATAGTTCAAATATTATTATTAATGTATAATTTAACTTATACTATGTATAATAAGAGTAAATGATAACAGAAAAAAGGTATTTTAATGAAAAAAGAAGAAAATGCACAAACAAATGACATCTCCCAACTTGGAAATGTAGACCAAATACGTGAGATACTTTTTGGATCTCAGTCACGTGAACTTAAAGAGAAGTTTGATAAACTTGAAGCTTCAATCAAAAGTATCCATGAAGAGATGCGTACAAAGATGGAGCAGACACAAAATGACTTCAATAGAAAAATCATAACTGAAATAGAAGCAATAAGTAGAAAACTAAAGAACATGACCACGCAGCAACAAGATGAGTTTTCAGATGTACGAGATGCTGCTCTTAAGCAAGAGAAGAGACTTCAAAATGCACTTGATATTGTAGAAGAGGAGCTTAATATGAAACGCGAACAGCTTCAAAAACAGCAAACAGAGAATACATCTGCCCTGCGTTCTCAAATGGATACTCTAAAAGATGAACTTTTAAGTTCTTTAGATGAGAAGATTTCTGAGCTTGGTCTAAACAAACTCTCTCGTGATGATGCAGCAGAAATCATGATGGAAGCAGCTATGGCAATGAAAGGAACACAAATCAACAAACAACTCTCCATCGCTAATATAGAAAACAAATAATATAATCCTTATGAATAAAAAAGAGCAAGAGGAAGATGCCTTAGAAGAGGCTCTATCCCCTATAGTTAACCGTCTTATAGACAAAAACTATGAGACATCTCAAGATAAGATTGCAATGCAGATGGCACCCCTCATTGGTGGAGCAATTCGCGAGCAGATAAAATCACAAAAAGATGATGTTGTCGATGCTCTTTACCCTGTTCTTGGTAATATGATTAGCCGTTATGTTACAAAAATGCTCGAAGATATGCTCAATAAAATCAACACACAGATACAAGATGGACTCTCAGTTGAAGCCATTAAGCGAAAAATAAGAGCAAAAATTCAAGGAGTAAGTGAAAGCCAACTACTACTCAATGAAAACAGCACAACAACAATTCGTGCAATTTTACTCATTCACAAAGAGACAGGCATAGTTCTTGCACACTCAGAAAATCCGAACACTCCAGTAAGTGAACCTGAAATGCTCGCCTCCATGATGACAGCAATTAGAAGCTTTGTAAATGACTGGATAGAGCAAAATAGTGATGCACAGGAGCTAGGTGAGATTGAGTATGGTAGCAACAAGATTATTATCGAAGCGAGTGGCTACAGCTACTTAGCTGTTATAGTTGAGGGAAGTGTTCATCAAGAGGTCTATAGCTATATCCGTAAAACACTTGAAAATATACTGCTCAAGAGTGGTGATAGTATACGAAAATTCAATGGTGATTTAAGTAATTTTGAAAACTTAGAAATATATAGAGAACTCACTGCTCTTTTTAAGAGTGCGCTGCATCATGAAACAAAAGAAGAAGAAAAAGAGAAAAAAAGCATACATCCACTGCTCTTTTTACTTCCTGCATTACTTTTTTTATGGGGTGGATTTTCCTATTATACATCTTATAAAGATGAGATACTTACTCAAAAAGTTACAAAGCAACTCACTCAAACGCCACAACTAGTAGCTTATAAATTTGAAGTACTTACAGAGGATTCTACTGTGACACTCAAAGGAGTTGTCCCTTTTGAGTACCATAAAAACTTAGCACAAACACTCCTTGAAAACATAACAGATATTAAAGAGATTCACAATGAACTCTTAGTAAACGACTCCCTGCAAGACCCAATGCAGATAAGTTCAAACATAGCATATCTTCTCAGAGGTCTTAACACATTAGAAGATGTTGCACTTACCTACACTTATGACTACTCTGTATTAAAAATTCAAGGAAGTGTTCCAAATACAAAAACCTTGCAAAAAGTAAAAAAAGAGATTCAAAATATACAGAATATTCAAAATGTTCATTATGAAGTGAGTATCACACCTCCTCCTTTAAACGCAACAGTATATTTTGATAAATCTAGTACTCAACTATCAGTAGAAGCACAAAAAACTCTCTTTAAAGCTGCAAAAATAGTACAAAAACTCGACCCTCAATACAAAATTAAACTCACTGCATATAGTGATACACTAGGTTCAGCTACCAAGAATTATCATCTTTCTCAACAAAGAGTTAAAAATGTAGTAGATTTTTTACAAAATGTAGCTACTATTCGCAGAGAATTTGTTTCTCTCATTAAAAACACTCCACCAGATGATGTGGATGCAATAAAAGAGCCTGATAAAGCACGTTGTATTCGTATAACTTATACTAAAAAGGAAGATAATGCTAGCCTATAAAATAGTTATGGTCGGTGACTTTGGTGTTGGTAAAACATCACTCGTAAAACGCTTTGTTGATAATAGCTTTAGTGAAGAGTATCTCAGTACAATTGGTGTGAGTATATCGAAAAAAATTATGCAAAACTCTACTCTTATGCTTTGGGATATTGAGGGACGCACAGAGTTCAAACCTGTTTTTAAACAGTATTTTTTAGGGGCTAAGGGCTTTATTGTTGTTGCTGATATTACTCGAGAAGATACTATTGAGAGCATAGAGGAGCATATTAAACTCTGTCATAGTATTATAAAGGATGCCCCTGTAGTTATTGCACTCAACAAGAGTGATATGCAAGCCTCTTTTGATCAAGCAAAACTCGATGCACTTACTACACTCTCCCCTTCTATTGTAAATATTTTGACAACATCTGCCAAAAGTGGTGAAGGTGTAGAAGAAATTTTTCACTCACTTGATGATTTTATTGTGGAACATCTTAATAGATAGATATGAATACAATCACTCGACTCATCTGTGAAAAAAATAGAATCTCCTATATTGTTTTTGACATACACTATAAAATCATAGAGTTTAATGCATCTGTTGCAAATCTCGTTGATGACTCTACAAAACTGCATGAACAAGCGGATGTACGTGATGTAATGTGGGAGCTTATAGGAATAGAAGAGCAGATTGAGCAAGTACTTAAGAGAGGGCTGAATAAAAGCACTTCCATTGTTTTTCCTATGATTTATAAAAACAGATGCTACTATGATTTAGAAGTAGAACTCTTTGAGTCAGAAACAAGAGAGACTCTCTGCATTGTCTATCTTAGTGAAAAATCTCAAGAGACAATGACTTATATAAAAACAATCCAAGAGATAAATAAAAAAACTCTCATCTATGACTCGCAGGAGAGAAAACAGCAACAGAATAATTATGAACTCATCAATAAAAAACTTCTTAATTTCAATGTTGATATGGATGGCTATATTACATATGTTAATAGTGTATTTATAGATTTTTTTGCATTAAATGATGCTAGTATTCTGGGAAAACACTTCTCTCACTTTTTTACAACAAGAAGCCAAAAACTCCAGACATCTGACACTATCATACTCAATGCTATAAATTATATGCAAAAGTCTATCTCTTTTCATGCATCTATTATTCCTCGAAAAAAAGGAAGTAAGATCTACGAAAACACTATCATCTGTCAAGACATAAGCTATCTCAAAGTGGTAGAAGAAGAACTTCAGTATGCTGCATCTCATGATAGTCTTACAGGCTTAGCAAATAAAACAGAACTATTAAAAAAGATAGAAGATGCTATGCTAACCATGCAAGCATTTGCGCTCTGCTGTATTGATATTAAAAAACTTAAACAAATAAATGAGGAGTATGGATACCATGCAGGAGATATGCTCTTAAAGCATATAGCAAGAATTTTGCAGCAGTTTATTCGAAAAAATGATTTTATCACGAGAGCTGATGGGGATAGGTTTTATATTCTCTTTGGCTCTTCCTCACAAAAATATCTTGTAGAAAAAAGATTACAAGAACTTCAAGAGTTAGTTTTAAAAAGACCCTTAGTTTATACTCAAGAAGATGTTATATCTTTTGAACTGCAGTTTGGGCTTAGCTATTTTCCATCTGAAGCCAAAGATATTGATGAGCTCTTCAATGTAGCACACAAACGACTTTATCGATAAGTGTATCAAAAATCATCTTTATACTTCTCTTGAATAGCTGTAAACTGTTCTATATTATCTAAAAACAGAGTGATAAGATTAGGATCAAAATGTTTCCCTTTTTCCTCTTCAAAAAGCCGTAAAATTTTCTCTAATGGCCATGCTTTTTTATAACATCGCTCACTGCCAAGTGCATCAAAGACATCAGTAATAGCAGTAATTCTTCCAAATATATGTATTCTCTCTCCTGCTGCACCTTTAGGATACCCGCTTCCATCCCACTTTTCATGATGTGTATAAGCGACTGTTGCTGCGGCTTTAATAATTGGTCGTCTTGATTTCTTTAAAATATTAAAACCGATAGTAGAGTGTGATTTCATAATCTCAAACTCTTCATGAGTAAGTTTACCTGGTTTTTTCAAAATTGCATCAGGAATACCGACTTTACCTATATCATGCATTGGAGAAGCAGATTCTAGTAGCTTCACTTTCTCTTGACTCAAGCCAGCTAAAAGTGCTAATGTCTTTGAATACTCTGCCACTCTTTTTACATGGTTACCTGTCTCTTGTGAGCGAGACTCTCCCACTTCTCCCAAACGGTAGATAATCTCTTTTTGTGTATCTTCTAGTTCTTGATGCATAGTTGCTATCTCTGTAATGTCATACATAAGATGCAAATGCTCTACTACCTCACTATTTTCATTAAAAATAGGAACAATTGTTGTATCGCTAAAAAAACTTTTCTTATCTTTTGTGAGGTTTTCAAAAGTAAACTCAACTGTTTCAAAATTTAATAATCTCTCTTTCACATCTTCACAATCACTGTTTTCTATATGTTTTTGTGCTCTTATCATACTACATTTTTTGCCAAATAGTTCAGATTCACTATAGCCACTTATGTTTAAAAAGTTTTTATTCGCATAGGTTATGGTTCCTGAAGTATCCGTTTTCAAAACAGAAACAAACTTTGCCATAGCATCTTCATGCTGCTTTAAATAAAGAAGATTATCATTTGAACTCTTTAGCTCATCTTGGAGTAGTTCTTTATAGGTTTCTAGCTCACTAACATCTGTACGGATTGCAATATACTCAAGTATTTCTCCATCCGCATCAACTATAGGATTTATAACACTCTTTACAAAATAGGATGAGCCATCTTTTGCTCTATTTTTAATAGTACCCCTCCAAGGTTTACCCGATGCTATACACTCCCATACTTCTTGAAAAATTGATGAAGACATATCTGGATGTCGAACAATATTATGTGGCTTACCTAGAAGTTCATCTTTAGTATATCCTGATATGCGACAAAACTCATCATTTACATAGGTTATTACTCCATTTATATCTGTTTTACTTACTATAGAACTATCGTTTATAGCAAGCTTATACTCTTCTAGCATCTTTTGACTGCAAAGTACCTCAGTATACTTTCTATTCGTTTCCACTGACAAAGCTACCTTAAGTGTTAACTCTTCGGTGTTAAAAGGTTTTTTTATAAAGTCACTCGCTCCTGCTTTAAGAGAACTTCGTACTATTTCAGGGTTATTTGTACCTGAGAGTACTATCACAGGAATATGACAAAATTCTTTCTCTTCTTTCATCTCTCTTAGAAAATCGAGTCCATGCTTATCTGGAAGTTCCATATCTAGGATAACTACATTAATATGGTGTTTTTGGAGAGCTTCTAAGCCCTCTTGTGCATTAAGCGCAGTAATGACATTGTAATTGTGAACATTTAAAATATTTTGAAGATATTTGCACATAAACCTTGAATCATCGATGACTAAAATTGTACAGCCACTATTTTTTTCTACATTTTGTACAATATGTTCAATTGATTTAAGAGAGTAGGAGAAGTTTTTATCTTTTACGAGATAGTCTAATATGCCACTTTTAAAAAGTGTTTCTCGCATATGGACATCTTCTTCTGCAGTAAGGATTATGATTTTTGCTTTACTAAGTAAACCTACATTTGCAACTAACTCTTCTCCATATGCATCTGGGAGATTAAGGTCAAGCAGTATAAAGTCATAACTATTTTTTTCTAAAAGTTCTTTGGCTGAGTGAAAATCAAGAGCCCAATCAATATCATAGTTTTTATTTTTTGAGAGAGCTTCTACAATAGTTTTATTTAAAAACTCAGAATCTTCTATAACCAAAAAATGATGTGACTTTTGGGTTAAACTTCTTTTAATGTTTTCACAATAGAGCATATACTATCCTTTGCTATCAACTTTGAATTAATTATACTATAAAGTAGTGACAAAGTAGTGACAAAAAAACAGTGTTATTTTTCTCCTAATGATGTCCTAATTTGCTTAGGCATATAGTATTTAAACTGTTTTGGAAAGATAAAGAAGTCGATTTTCCCTTTCATTTTTTCTAACTCTTCCCACTCTTGTATATCAAAACTAAGTGCTACAACACCCATAGAAGGAATTTTACTA
>JALSMC010000261.1 GCA_026987995.1 Sulfurimonas sp.
ATCCTAGAGCTTGGAACATCTGCTAAAATGCTTTCTATTGTTCCTTTATTAGCTGGTGGTGGTCTTTATGAGACTGGTGCTGGTGGATCTGCTCCTAAGCATGTTGATCAATTTCTTAAAGAAGGTCACCTTCGTTGGGATTCTTTAGGTGAAATTTTAGCACTTGCTGAATCACTACGTTTCTTAGGTCAGAAAAACTCTGATGCAAAACTAACTGCTTTAACTGCAGGACTAGACAGTGCGAATGATGCTTACCTTGATAACAACAAAGAGCCAGGAAGAAAAGTTGGTCAACCAGACAATAAAGCTTCTCACTTCTTTGTAGCTCAGTACTGGGCTAAAGCTCTTGCTGAAGGTGACAATGCAGAATTAGCTGCTAAGTTTGCTCCAGTTGCTAAAGAACTTAAGGAGAAAGAAGATACAATCATCTCTGAACTTCTTGCTGTTGAAGGTCAAGCTCAAGATATAGGTGGTTATTTCCATCCAGATGATGCTAAAGCTGAAAAAGCTATGCGTCCATCTGCTACACTTAACGCTATTATTAACGCGATTTAAGTTTAAAAACTTACACTGTAAGTTCTACTATGTGCATTTATGCACATAGTATTTCGTTTTTTATATGCTACTTTTTGTAAAAGTTTATATAAAAGGCGAAAAACCTTTCATACATGATACTTTGCTATACTTAAGTGATATGTGTTAGCACATCCTTTTTAAGTGTATCTCTAACTGGTATCATACTATTTAATATTAGGGAGTTTTAATGAGTCAAGGAAAAAGAGTAGGAATAGTAGGTGCCGGTAATGTTGGTGCTACGGTAGCATATTCTCTAGTAATGTTGGGTGCATGTCACGAAGTAATTTTACGTGATAATAAAATAGATGTTGCAAGAGGAAAGGCATTAGATATGTCTCAGGCTGCATCAGCTGTAAGAAGTCATACTGTTGTTAAAGTTGCTGAAGAGATGTCAGACTTAATTAACTGTGACGTAGTTGTTATAACTGCTGGAAGTCCAAGACTACCAGGTATGAGTCGTGATGATTTACTTATGATAAACGCAAAAATCACAAAAGAAGTTATTCAAGGTGTAGCGAAGTACTCTCCTGATGCTATCATTATAATGGTTTCAAATCCTTTAGATGCTATGACTTATGTAGCACTTAAAGAGAGTGGTTTTGACAGAAGCCGTGTTATCGGTATGGCTGGAATCTTAGATAGTTCAAGAATGGCTGCGTTTATTCAAGAAAAGCTTGGATATGGTGGTGGACAAATTCGTGCATCTGTTATGGGTGGTCATGGCGATGATATGGTTCCTCTTCCTCGTTACTCTACAGTTGCCGGTGTGCCTCTTTCAGATGTACTAACTGATGCTGAGATTGAAGAGATAGTTGAGCGAACACGTAAGGGTGGGGCTGAAATAGTTGGACACTTAAAAACTGGTTCAGCATATTATGCTCCTGCTAAATCAACTGCTATTATGGTAAACGCGATACTTAAAGATACGAAACAGATTTATCCTTGTGCAGTTTGTCTTGAGGGTGAGTATGGCTTTAGTGATGTTGTTTCAGGTGTACCTGTAATGATTGGTGCTAATGGTGCTGAGAAAATTCTTGAAGTGACACTTAATAAGCAAGAAAAAGAGATGTTTGAAAACTCTTGTAAATCAGTGCAAGGGCTTATCGATACATTAAATAAAAACAAATTTTTTGAGGAGAAGTAATTAAATGAATACAAGAATTGAAAAAGATACAATGGGTGAAATTAATGTTCCTGTAGATGCTTACTGGGCAGCGCAAACTCAGAGAAGTATTCAAAACTTTGCTATTGGTGAAGAGACTATGCCTTATGAGATTACTAGAGGTTTTTCCTATTTAAAAAAAGCAGCAGCTCTTGTAAATGCTGACCTTGGGACACTGGACCAAAAAATAGCAGATGCTATCGCGCAGGCTGCTGATGATATGCTTGCAGGAAAACTTGATGGAAACTATCCACTAGTTGTATGGCAAACAGGTTCTGGTACACAGTCTAATATGAACAATAATGAAGTTCTTGCTAATCGTGCTACAGAAATTCTTGGTGGTGATTTTAGAACTGAGAAGCTTGTTCACCCAAATGATCATGTAAACAAATCACAAAGCTCTAACGATACTTATCCAACAGCACTTCACATTGCTGCAGTTATAGAAGTTGAAACAAAAGTTATTCCTGCTATACAAAAACTAAAAGCTACTTTAGCTGCTAAGTCTGCTAAATTTGAATCAGTTGTTAAAATTGGTCGTACACACCTTCAAGATGCTACACCACTTACTCTTGGTCAAGAGATTAGTGGTTGGGTTGAAATGCTTAATAAGTGTGAAAAAATGGCTAAAGATTCTCTCGAAGCAGTTCGTGAACTTGCACTTGGTGGAACAGCTGTAGGAACAGGACTTAATGCACATCCAGAAATGGGTGTACGTGTTGCTAAAAAAATAAGTGAATTAACTGGTCATGATTTTATCACAGCACCAAATAAATTTCACTCACTTACTTCTCATGATGCTCTTGTTTATTCACATGGTGCTCTAAAAGCACTTGCAGCAGATATGATGAAAATCGCTAATGATGTTAGATGGTTAGCATCTGGTCCTCGTTGTGGTCTTGGTGAGTTAGAGATTCCTGCAAATGAGCCAGGTTCTTCTATTATGCCAGGAAAAGTTAATCCTACTCAAGCAGAAGCTGTAACTATGGTTACATGTCAAGTTTTTGGTAATGATGTGGCTATCTCAATGGGTGCTTCACAAGGAAACTTTGAGCTAAATGTTTTCAAACCGGTTATTGCATTTAACTACTTACAGTCATGTCGTTTACTCGCTGACTCGATAGTTTCATTTAACGATCACTGTGCAATGGGTTTAGAGCCTGTTGCAGATAAAATAGATCATTTTTTACATGACTCATTAATGCTTGTTACTGCACTTAACCCTTATGTTGGTTATGATAATGCCGCTAAGATTGCAAAAACTGCACACAAGAACAACTCTACTTTAAAAGAGACAGCTATTGAGCTTGGTCTTTTAACTGCAGAAGAGTTTGACAAGTATGTAATACCTGAAAATATGATCGCACCCAAAGCTTAAGAGCCAGTGCATATAAAATAAATTTTAAATCAAGGAGAATAAATGAATATACATGAGTATCAAGCAAAACAAATTTTTGCTAAATATGGTGTTCCAACACCAAAAGGTATAATGGTTGAAAGCGTACCCGCAGCTGTAAAAGCGGCAGAAGAACTTGGTGGTCCAATATGGGTTGTTAAGGCTCAAATTCATGCAGGTGGACGTGGTCTTGGTGGTGGTGTTAAACTTGCTAAGTCTATTGAAGAAGTAAAAGAATTATCAGAAGAAATTCTTGGTATGACTTTAGTTACACATCAAACTGATGCTAATGGAAAACTAGTTCAAAAACTATACATCGAAGATGGTGCAGATATTAAAGCTGAGTACTACCTTTCTGTTGTTTTAGACAGAAAACTAGAAATGCCTTCTATCGTTGCATCTACTGAAGGTGGAATGAATATTGAAGATGTTGCAGAAAACACTCCTGAAAAAATCATTAAAGTTCCTGTTGATCCAGCTATTGGTTTTCAAGGCTTTCACGGTCGTGAACTAGCATTTGGTCTTGGTATCACTGACAAAACAGAGCAAAAAAACATTATTAATTTTGCAAAAAAACTTTTTAAAGTATATACTGAAAATGATGCAGAAATGATTGAAATTAATCCTTTGATTAGAACAGGTGAGGGTACATTCTTAGCACTTGATGGAAAAATGGGATTTGATAACTCTGCTTTAGGGCGTCACCCAGACATCGAAGCTATGAGAGACTTGTCTGAAGAAGATGCTGATGAAGTAGAAGCTGCTAAATATGGTCTTTCTTATGTTGCTCTTGATGGTGAAATAGGTTGTATGGTAAATGGTGCTGGTCTTGCGATGGGTACTATGGATACAATCAATCACATGGGTGGAACACCTGCTAACTTCCTTGACGTTGGTGGTAGTGCAAATGCAGAGACTGTTGCAAAAGGTTTTGAGATTATTCTTAAAAATCCAAATGTTAAAGCTATTTTTGTAAATATTTTTGGTGGAATTGTTCGCTGTGACCGTATCGCTAATGGTATTATTGAAGCAACAAAAATTACAGATGTAAATGTACCTGTAATTGTACGTCTTGATGGAACAAATGCTCCAGAAGCTTCTGAAATTTTAAATAAAGCAAATATATCTAACTTAATTGTTGGTACAGATTTAGCTGACGGTGCTGCTAAGGCCGTTGCTGCTGCGAAAGGAAACTAATTAAATGTCAATTTTAGTAAATAAAGATACAAAAGTAATCGTTCAAGGTTTCACAGGAAAAGAGGGTTCTTTTCATGCTGAGCAGTGTTTAGCATATGGAACTCAAATTGTTGGTGGTGTTACACCAAATAAAGGTGGACAAACTCACCTTGATAAGCCTGTTTTTAACACAGTTGCAGATGCAGTTAAAACTACTGGTGCTACTGTTTCTATGATTTTTGTTCCACCTGCTTTTGTTGGTGATGCTGTTATGGAAGCTGCTGAAGCTGGGATTGAACTTGCTGTAATTATTACAGAAGGCGCTCCGGTTAAAGATATGCAAATGGCTAAAGCTCATGCAACTAAACATGGTATGAAAACACTAGGGCCAAACTGTCCGGGTGTTATTACGGCTGAAGAATGTAAAATAGGAATTATGCCTGGTATGATTTTCAAGAAAGGTAATGTTGGGCTTATTTCAAAGTCTGGTACATTAACTTATGAAGGTGCTAATCAAGTTTGTAAAGAAGGTTTTGGTATTTCAACTGCTGTTGGTATCGGTGGAGATCCAATTATTGGTCTTTCATATCTTCAACTTCTTCCAATGTTTGAAGCAGATCCAGAAACTGAGTGTATAGTTATGATTGGTGAAATTGGTGGAGATCTTGAAATTCAAGCTGCCGCTTACATCAAAGAACATATCACTAAACCAGTTGTTGCATTTATTGCAGGTCAAACTGCTCCTAAAGGTAAAACAATGGGTCATGCTGGTGCAATAGTATCAGGTTCAGCAGGAACTGCTGCAGAAAAAATGGCTGCACTAGAAGCTGCGGGTGCAACAGTTGTTGTTTCTCCAGCTGAAATCGGTCAAGCAGTAACTAAGGCAATGGCAAAAAAGTAATGATAAGAACTTTAGAATTACAAGACTTAAGTTGCGGCGCTTGCGCTGAGACTATTAGGATAGGACTAGACCTTGCAGGTTTTACATCTGTAAAGGTTTCTCTTTTAACACATCCTCATACAGCATCAGCTGAAATAATTGATGATGAACATTTGGAACTTTTCAAATCAGTTCTAAGAGGTCATGGTTACCTCTTAATTGATGACGAGCTTCAAAAACCTGATAAACCATCAGGCGATTACGCTTAGAAAATATCAATATCTTCAAGGCAGGCTTTTATAGCTTGTCTTTTTTTTAATTCCATACTTAATATTATTTAATATTTAAGCTTTAATGCTTTCCCAAAAGAAGTCTACATGCTTTTCAAAATGTGTAGAGAGAGCATTTGTAGAGAGTGAATCAAAGTGCATTAAAGTAATCTGTAGTCTAATATAGAATAAGGTGGATAAAAACTCATAAGAAACCATCATTGGGTCGCTAGATCGTATAGTGGCGTTCTGCATCATTATAAAGAAGCCCTCTGAGAGCACTTTAACATTTTTATCATGGAATTCTGCTTGAAACTGCACTCTAAGCTCTCTGTTTTGCATGAGTTCAATCATTAATAATCTAAACATATTCTCATTCGTTTTATCAAAAGTAAGCATCTTTTGCTGCAAGGCAAACTTTTGTAAAAATGGCTTTCCTCTTGTTGCTAATTCCTTTATCTCTTCAGATGAAAGAGAGAAGGGTGAGGAGAATATACCCTTTGCAACTTCAAGAAATATCTCTTCTTTATTTTTATAGTGATTATAGATAGCACTCTCTCTTATTCCCACTTCGGCAGCGATTTTTCTTACACTTGCACCCTTGTATCCTAGTTTAGAGAATAGGGTAGTTGATACCTTAAGTATCTTTTCTTTAGTTCCAGTACGTTTGGTGTGTGTCGTGCTTGTAGGCATTTAAAGCTCCTTTTTGTATATGTGAACACTTGTTAATATTAATCTTATTATATATGAACAAGTGTTAATATTAGCTTATACTATATTAACACTTGTTCACTTTGTTATATCTAGCTATGAACATCTGTTCATAGCTCAAAAAAAGCTATATAAAGGTTACTTTGAGTACAATCACACAGGTACAAAGATAGTTACTTGGGTCTCCCAAGAGGAAAGTCCGAGCTGCTGTAAGACAGTGTTCCATTTAACGAATGGCCGTAGCAATACGAGGGAAAGTGCAACAGAGATTAGACTTCTTGTGTTAGCACAAGTAAAGGTGAAAAGGTGTGTGTAAGAGACCACCAGTTTCTATAGCAATATAGAGAGCTTGTAAACCCAACATGGCAGCAAGAAACAGATGGTTAGCGTCTTACATTGCTATTGTTTCGCTAGAGGCACAACGTAAGGTGTGCAGTAGATTAATAACTATTACTACAAAACTCGGCTTATTTGTACCTGCTTTATAAACAATAGACTCCAATAAAGGCTTTATCTGTGAAGAATTTAATTATACTTACACTAGCAATATTGTTTAGCGCATGTGCTACACCACACATAGAACATACTCAAGATAATTTGTTACGTATTACCATGAAGAATAAAGTTGTTATACAAGGAGAGGGTAGTCCACTTTTACACAAGAAGATAAAGCTTTTAAACCTCAATATAGAGCAAACTGTATTTCAGATGGATATAAGAGTATCTTAACCTACGAAGATGCTACAGCCGATGCAGGATATAAGTTTAAATACGGCATTCAGAAAACCGTCGGCATTATATTTTCTAATTACAACTATGAACTTGTTGATATTAAAGGTAATATACATTTTTTTAAACTTGCCTCTAAAGATAAAGCAGAATATTTAATATTAGAAAATATGAATAAAAAAAGAGTAAAATTAATTTACGGATTAAATAAAAATATTTTTGATGGACTCCTTAAAGTTCTTTCAGATAACAAAACTACTTCTTTACACAACATTGTTTCTTCTAGATCAAATGAAATATTTAAAGATAAGAATGCTTACATTAAAAGTTCTTGGAACATGAAGAGTTCAGTGTTAAACAATCTTGTAATGAAAGTTGGAAGTGGCACAAGACCACTGTGAAACTATTTTCAAGAGAATTTACATTATGTTAACCAAAATTATTAAATAAGGTCAGAATAGATAAAATGAGTACAAAAGCACAGTTAATTATTGATATACAAGAACTACTAAATAGCCATGAAAATATTTCTACAACAACAGTTAACCCTGATTTGCTTGAGTTTATGGATGAGCAAACACTTATTAGTATAATAGGCTCATTACTAGATCAAAAAGAGACACACTTAGAGGCTGATAACGAATGGCTTGAGCAATTTAAAAAAGACAAAAACTGAATTAACAATAGAAAATATACATATTTTTTAACAGTTTAATTTCTTTTATCCCCCTATTTCAGGTACTTATAAAATAACAGTTTTTATTTTGTTACTAATCGTTATAATTATAAATGAATTTTTAGCTATAATCTCAATATAAATTAACTTAACAAACAGGATATTAATATGAGCAGTGTAGACTTAATTCAACTCACAGAACAGACTAAAAAACTATCAGCGATGGTAGTAGAAGATGAAAAAGTAGCAAATGAGCTTCTAAGTTCAACATTTAAAAACTTTTTTTCAAGTGTTGATTCATTTTTTGATGGAGAAACAGCTTTAAGCTTTTATAAGGAAAATCAACCAGATATTGTTTTTGTTGATATTGTAATGCCTGGTATGGATGGTATCGAACTTTCTCGTAAGATTCGTGAACTTAACCCTTCTCAGATTATTATTGTGATTTCTGCAAGTAATGATATAGAGAAGATTTCTGAATCTATTGAAGTTGGAGTAAATAGCTTTATTCAAAAGCCTATTGATACTAAAAAAATTATCGAGCTTTTAACTGGTGTTGCAGCAATGGTAGCTAAAAAGAAAAAGATAGAAACTAAAACATTTTCAATTTCACTTCCTTTAGACATTTACGATACAGTAAATGAAAATGCTAAAGCTGAAAGTATCTCTAAAAATGCTGTAATCATTAGAGCCTTACGAAGTTTTTACGACTAATCCGAAATATCTTATAGATTTTATGTTTTATTAAGCATTTTATCTATATAATTTCGGCTCAACAAAACAGTTGAAAGTGGCCCCGTCGTCTAGCGGTTAGGATCCATGGTTTTCATCCATGTTACAGGAGTTCAATTCTCCTCGGGGTC
>JALSMC010000262.1 GCA_026987995.1 Sulfurimonas sp.
GCACATAGTATTTAAGTTATATAACAATATGATAATAACAAAAAGTTCAGTTGGCAAGAAGATTGGCTTTAAAGATAAAAAATAAACAAGGAGAAAGATTTTGGTAACAACAGCAGATTTGAAAGTGAAACTAATAGAAGGTTTAGGGTTAGAAGATATAGAAGTAGATGAGATAGGTGATGATATGCCACTTTTTGGTGATGATGGCTTAGGACTTGATAGCGTAGATGCAATCGAGATAACACTTATAGTGGAACAAGAATTTGGCGTAAAGATAAAAGATGCAGGCGAAGAAAGCGGAGTGTTTTCGACTGTAAGCACTTTAGTAACATATATCAACGAAAATAAGTAGTACATGAACGACTTCAAGATACCTCATTTGCCTCCTGTTAGGTTTGTAAAAACTCTGATAAGAGCAGATAAAACAAGTGCTTTAGCAAAAATAGGTTTTGATGAGGTGCCAACTCTTGGCATGCTCATTGAAGCTGCTGCCCAAAGTTCTTCAGGTATCAAAGATGCCAAAAACACTGGAAGAATGGGTTTTGTCATTACTTTAAAAAATGTAAAACTCTTAAAAGAAGTGATCTCAAAAGAGTATACTGTCCAAGTAGATTTAATTCATAAATTAGATGATTTTAAATCCCTTTCATTTAGCATACATGAAGACAAAGACCAAGTTGCAACAGGTAGTTTTTCCCTAGTGCTACAATAAATTTTCAAAGAAAGGTAAAATCTAAGATGAGTAAACTTGTCAGTTTCTTAGTATATAACATTATAGTCTATGTCTTATATGCGATAATAGATTCTGTGTTTAGCTTTTTTGATGTTTATAGTAATCCACAACTAGGAACTGATTTATTTATCATGCCAACTGATAAAGATTTGGTATATAAGTACCTAACCATAAATAACCCCAACTTAAGCGATAAGAGAAAAGTTTTAGTGCTAGGCAGGTTAGTGAAAGCCTAGCCTTAGCTAAGGTGAACTAATCTAACGACGCAATAGAGCTTTTCTCTTATCGTCCGAAGGAAATTTAAAAGAAGGGGCTACTGCTTCGTTAAAAACTTTTGAAGCACAATAAGTGCAACTTCAAGTTTTTGCCTCACATTAGCCCCTTCTTTTAAATTCTTAAGTTGGGGTTATTTATGGTTAAGTACTTATCATCATCAATGTTGTTATTTCCACTCTATTGGGCTACATATTATTAAAAAAAATCAAATATTAAGTTCCTAACTCTCTACGCATTCACTAAATAAACAATATAGCTTGCATCACAAGATGACAAGCTATGTATAATACGCTACACCAACAAGAGACAACACAAATACCAACCAAACAATAGGTATGATTCTGTACTTAAATTGAACTTCTTTTAAGCCCATAAAATACTCAGCAACAAGTCCACCTTTTATAAAAGTTGTCACCAATAAAACAGCAATTATGGTTGAGTTAATAAGCCCAAACCAACCAGAAATAAATGCAAATAGTGTTAAAATAACTAAAATAATATATATTTTCATAATTATCTCATGATATAAACAAGTGGAAAAAGGACTATCCAAAGTAAGTCCACTAGATGCCAATAAGATGCACCAGTTTCCATACCTCTATGATCAACATCACTGTATCCACCGATTTTTGTTTTTTTATATATGTTAAACAGTATGATAAGTCCAAGGACTACATGCAAGAAGTGAAAAATTGTAAGCATAAGATAAAACATAAAAAATGTGTTTGTACTTAGGTTTATGCCTTGCTCAAACTTTTCCGAGAGCTCCATAACCTTTATGACTATAAATATAGAACCAACTCCCATAGCTCTAAAAAGCCAAGCAGATGAAAGTTTAGAATCATTTTTTTTGATAGCTTGAACAGCTTTTACTACAAACCAACTACTTGTTATAAGCACAAGTGTATTTATGAAACCAAATCTTTGATCGAGTAAAAGTTGAGATTCGTTAAATAAGGCAACATCTGCTCGCCTAGCAAATGCATATCCTACAAATAGTGCTGCAAAAGTTACAAACTCAACATAAATGATAACCCAAATTCCAAAATCTCCAGGTGGTAGTTCTTTTTTTGTAATCATATTTTAAAATTACTCCCTTTAAAATCATTTAATGTTGTATTTTCAAACATCTTTTTTATTAGTTTTTTAGGTTTTACCCATTGGTCATGAAGACCACATTTGTTGCTACCATCACATTTTCCTATGCCAAGTAAGCAATCTTTTTGGTAAATGATGTCATTGAAATTTTGTAACACGTCCATAATAGTTATTTCGTCAGTAGGTCGAGAGAGTGTATAACCACCTTCTCTACCTCTAGTAGAGATTATAAAATTTGATTTAGTAAGTTCTGTCATGATTTTTGTTAAAAATTTATAAGGTATATCAAGAGTCTCTGAAAGTTCTTTTGCATTATGCAATTGCTGATTATTATTGGCTATATAACTTAAAATTCTTATAGCATATTTTGATGTATTATTTAGTCTCATAACTTCTCCTAGTGCTAATTGTAACAAAAGAAAATTTAAATACTACTAAAAGGTAGAATTAAAATTTCTTCTGCTATACTTCTGAAAAATTTAAAGAAGGAGAGATAAATGACTGAACGTATAACGAAAAGTATGGCAAAAAATATCTATTATGGTGGCGGAATGTTTGCCTTATTGATATTTATAGCACTGACATTTGATACTGTACAACAGATACCAAAACGCTCAAATGAAGGGCAAATGACACCTAGTGTTGTTGCGGGCAAAGCACTTTGGGAAAAGAATGACTGTGTTGGGTGTCACACTATAGTAGGTGAGGGAGCATATTATGCACCAGAACTTATGAATGTGTTTGACAGAAGAGGAGCTGGTGATGAGATGGGCTTCAAGGCATATATGCAAGGCTGGATGGCAGCTCAACCTCTAAATGAACCAGGTAGAAGAAAAATGCCACAGTTTAATTTAACTCCAGCAGAAGTTGATAATCTATCAGACTTCTTGATTTGGACATCAAAAATCAATGCCAATGATTGGCCACCAACGATAGAGGGATAGGAAAAACATGAAATATACTTCACAAATGGTCGCAAAGCCATATTTTATTTTTGCATTAATTCTTCTAGCAGGAGAAATTCTTTTTGGCATTCTTATGGGTATCCAATATCTTTACGGTGACTTTTTGTTCCCATTGATACCTTTTAATGTTCTAAGAATGGTTCACACAAACCTACTTATAGTTATGATACTATTTGGTTTTATGGGTGCTACTTACTACTTGATTCCTGAAGAGGCGGAGAGAGAGCTTTGGAGTCCAAAGTTAGCAATTGTTACTTTTTGGGTATTTGTTGTTGCTGGTGTTGCTACGATTTTAGGCTACTTATTTGTGCCTTATGCAACTCTAACAGAGCTTACCTTTAACAATCTACTTCCAACCATGGGGCGAGAGTTTTTAGAGCAACCATTACCTACTAAAGTGGGCATTGTGCTTGTTGTCGTTTCGTATCTTATCAATGTAATGATGACTGTACTAAAAGGAAGAAGAACTGTTATAACAACTGTTTTGATTACAGGCTTAGTTGGTCTAGCAGTATTCTTTTTATTCGCTTTTTACGTACCAGACAATCTTGTTATGGATAAGTTTTTATGGTGGTTTACAGTTCATTTATGGGTTGAAGCTACTTGGGAACTTATTATGGGAGCTATTCTCGCATTTGTACTTATTAAAGTAACAGGAGTTGATAGAGAACATATTGATAAATGGTTATACTTAATCATTGCTATGACTATGGTTTCTGGAATTTTAGGAACAGGACATCATTTCTTCTACATGGGTGCACCTGAGTATTGGTTATGGATAGGTTCTATTTCTTCAGCTGTTGAGCCATTACCATTTTTCTTGATGATTCTTTTTGCATTTAGCATGTCAAGAGATAGAAAGATTCAGCATGACAATGAGATAGCACTAACATGGGCTAAAGGAACTGCTGTGATGTCATTTTTAGGAGCTGGTGTTTGGGGCTTTATGCATACACTTGCACCTATTAACTACTATACTCATGGTACTCAGTTAACTGCAGCGCATGGTCACCTTTCTTTTTATGGTGCTTATATCATGGTTATTTTTACAGTTATTTCTTACGCTATGCCAATCCTTAGAGGTCGTCCTCATGGAAACTGTGCAAAAGCTCAAAGTTTAGAGCTCAAATCTTTTTGGATGATGAATATCGGTATGGTAGGTCTAACTTTGGCACTAACAGCTGCAGGAATCGTACAAATTATGGATCTTAGAGTAGGAACTGACTTAGTTGGTTTCATGGACTCACTTGAATCTACTAGAACTATCTACTTTACTCGTTTAGGGTTTGGTGTATTAGTTTTTGCAGGACTATTAACATATTTTGCTAGTTTCTTTGTAAAAGAAGAGGCGTAAGCAAAACTTAATGCTCAATTTCTACTTTGAGTTTGAGGAAAATATCGGCAAAGTTTGGGATAAATTTCTAAACAAAAAAGTAAATAAATTTCACGAAAGTGAGAGAGTTTACTTTGCCGATATCTCTAAATCTTTGATCCTTTTTTACCATCTTTTAGGTGGTGAAAAGGGCAAAGACTTGCAAGTAACAGATAAGCGTTATGTTGAACGTACAAGAACTATACTAGAAAAAATATCTTTTTTTGGTAATGAATTTTTCCTTACTTGGCAAGATGACAAATCTATTTACCTACCTGCTTCATTTGCTTACTTTCCAAAAAAAGAACAAAATGAGATGTTATATTATTGGCTTATAGCAATGGCAACTAGAGTTGATATAACTAGTGAAAACTTAAAAGAACAGAACTCTGAAGCAGAAGCATATTTAACGAAAAGATATAGTGGTTTTGAGTTGTTTTATACTCATGCAGCAGATTTTTTAGTCCAGCAGTTTAAACAGTTAGAGTTTATCAAGTCTTTAGAAGATAGAAACAACGAAGATTTGATAAACGACTATCCAAACCCTATGTGGATATATCCTCCAATACTCTCAAAAACAAGAACAAATAACTCAGAAGAAGATGATGAAGCACAAAAAAGAGAGCAAGAAAAAGATAAAGTAGATACTCTTGAGATGAAAAAACAGACTAATCAAAATGATGAAAAAAACGAAACTGATGGTTTTTTAGCATTTCTGCCTGAGTCGTTGATGAGTATTTTTGAACAAGTCAATGTTGATAGGATGGAAGATGATAGTTTTGATGAAGATGCCTTGTATCACGCAGAAGATTTAGATGAGATAACCTTAGGTAAAAAACAGGCAAATTTATCGGCTAGAATCAAAATGGATTTAGATTTAGAGCCTGATATGACTGAGATATATCCACTTGGAAAAGGTCATCTTATAGACGAGTGGGATTATAGAAAACAAGATTATCTTATAAACTATGTTCGAATCAAACCTCAAGTCACGCTCAATGTCGTGCCACTAGAGTTACCAAAAAGATTAAAAAAAACTGTTAAAAGAATTCAAGACGAGTTAGATTTACTTGAACTAGATCGCATAAAAAACGATAGGCTTCCGTATGGTGATGAGATAAATATGGATACTTGGATAGAGTATAGTAGTCATAAAAACAAATCCATGCATCATCAGAATTTTTATACAACTTATGAAAAAAAGACCCGAGATATCTCCACTCTTATCCTAGCAGATGTATCACTTTCTACTGAGGGTGGAATCACTCAAGATGTAAGGATTATAGATGTTATTAGAGATGGTTTGATGGTTTTTAGTGAAGCTATGGAAAAATTGCAAGATAAATTTGCTATCTACTCTTTCTCATCGATACAAAACAAAAAAGTTTATTTCAATATCATCAAAAACTTTAAAGACAAGTATAGTGATCTGATTCGTGGACGAATTGAAGCTATGCAACCGTATTATTATACACGGCTTGGAGCGGCTATTAGAGAGTCAGCCAAGATTTTGGAGAAGCAACAAAGTAGTACTAAACTACTTCTTATTGTAAGTGATGGCAAACCAAATGATGAAGATAGATATGATGGTAGATATGGGATTGAAGATACCAAAAAAGCCATTGAAGAGTTGAAGAAAAAGGGTATTATCTCTTTTTGTATTACTGTTGATTTGGATGCAAAAGAGTACCTTTCGTATCTGTTTGGAAGAAATGGATTTGCCGTTGTAAGAGATGGACAAAAACTTCCAAAAGTGATACCAGAAGTGTATATAAATTTAACAAAGTAAAAATAATCAGAGTGGGACTGGCTGCTTTTACAAAGTAAAAGATGCCTATACCCAACAACAAAGGATAGATATGACATATTATAAAGCACAAAAAAATGAAGTAGAACTATTTGACGCAGCCGCAAGTATGAATTTACCAGTTCTCATCAAAGGGCCAACTGGTTGTGGAAAAACAAGATTTATAGAATTTATGGGCGAAAGATTAAACAGAAAAGTCTATACAGTAGTCTGTCACGATGATTTAAGTGCAGCAGATTTGGTAGGACGTCATCTGATAGACGAAAACGGAACTTATTGGCAAGATGGACCACTTACAAAAGCAGTAAGAGATGGCGGTATTTGTTATCTCGATGAGATAATAGAGGCTAGAAAAGATACAACAGTTGTCCTGCACTCACTTGCAGATTATCGCAGAGTTTTGCCGATAGACAGAACAGGAGAAGTCATAGAAGCTCATCCTGATTTTATGTTAGTAGTTTCATATAATCCTGGTTATCAAAATGTACTAAAAGGCATGAAACCAAGTACAAAACAGCGTTTTTTATCTCTTAGTTTTGATTATCCGAAACCTGAAACAGAGATAGAAGTAGTCATAAAAGAGAGTGGAGTTGATGAAGAAACAGCAAAAAAACTTGTAGCTATTGCAGGAGAAATTAGACAGCTAAGTGATACCGACATTCAAGAAGCAGTATCAACAAGACTTTTAATATACGCAGCAAAGCTAATAGTAAAAGGTTTTGATCCTTATGATGCTTGTATGCACTCTATTGTTGAGTCTTTGAGTGATGAAGAAGAAGTTTTAGAAGTTTTAGAAAAGCTGATAGGTTTGTACTTTATACAAAAATAATCTCTACATGTAAGGTCTTACATGTAGAGATAGTTTGTTATCTTATGAGTTGAACATCACCTAATCTTGCTCCATCGTATGGATTTGTTAGCCAACCTGCTGTGTCTTGTCCTAAAGCTTTTGTGATTCTTCCAAGCACCGAACAAGAGCTTCTGTATGATCCAAAATACCCACCACCTGAACGGCGAGCTGCTTTAAAAGATGAATATTTTGTGCCACCTTTTACTAAATAGCCTTCGATAACCATGAACTTATTGTGACCAATAGCCGCATTTCCAGCACTAACTACATCAATAATGTCTATTTTCAACTCTATATCAGTAGGTTTTATGTTGTTTTTCACTTCTATTTGTATTCCTTGTGCTAGAGCTTTTTGAACTATATTTTCTGAGAGTGCTTGTGGGATAGTACACTCTTGTTTGACGGCTGTCGAAACTCTTGATTTTGCAGTATAAACAATCTCTGGTCTTATATAAACTGTTTTGTTTTGCAAATTTAGTGTCCCACCTTTTTTATACTTTTTAGATGTAGCAGATTTTACGACTACTGGAGTAGTAGCCATAGTTGTAGCGGTTCCTGCTGCATTATTCATTCCTATGTTTTCTAATTCGTAGTTGATTCTACTAGATAAGATATTTGTCCACTTGTTATAACTTCCATGGATTGTTTTAGTAGTTGGGTTATATTTTAAGTTTCTTGTGTTTTTGTACTCTATTTTATAGCCTTTTGAAGTATAAGGTATATTTACAGCCACAAAATACTTGCCTTTTACTAAGATATTTGCCTCTATAAGTCCATTTTTGATAGTCTTAGTTCTCCAGCCTTTGCTTGAAGCTCCTCTTTTAATAGCTTTTGCGACACTACTTTTTGCTTGCGATTTTGCAAAGTAGTTTGAGTTGTCGATATTTTGTATAGTTGGTGCTTGCCCACATCCTGTGATAAGCCCAAAAACCATTAAACCTAAGATACCAAGTCGATAAAATTTTTTCATAAATTGCCCCTTAAGTAGATTATACAATAAATTTATTGTATAATCTACTTTTATTTCCCAATAGGATTTCACTTGGACAACCAAAACAAACAAAAAAAAATAGTAGAGATGTTTAACAATATAGCCCCAACTTATGACAAGGCAAACAGAGTTTTAAGTATGGGCATAGATATACAATGGCGTAAGCGTGCTTGTGATGAGACTTATGCTAGGTATGAAAAAGATATAGACTTGATAGTTGATGTGGCTTGCGGAACTGGCGACATGATGGGCTACTGGAAAAAACAAGCTAACAA
>JALSMC010000263.1 GCA_026987995.1 Sulfurimonas sp.
TGTGAGAAGCGAGACCTGATAACCACCAAACATATCAGCGATGATAGGAGCGAAATAGTAAAGTCCCCACATACCAAAGATGATAGAAGGAATAGCTGCTAAAAGTTCAATCGCAATTCCTACAATATTTGAGATGTTTTTTGGTGCTATTTCAGCTAAAAAGACAGCGATACCCATTGCAATAGGAAGAGCAAACACGAGAGCTATAAGAGTTGTGAGAAGTGTTCCGACGATAGGAACTAAACCACCGTACATAGTCTTACTGAGAGTGTCATCCTCATCTTCTAACATCATATCATCTTCATCTTCGAGCATCATATCGTCTTCATCGATGATGTCATCACTAGAGTCCATTGCAGTTGAGGGTGATACTTCTAGTTGTACCTCTTTGTTCCAGTCTGCGTTTGTTATAAAGTCAAAGCCAAACTCGTCAATAGCAGGCTTCGCAGCATTTACTAGAGTGATAAAGATACCTAAAAGTATGATAAAAACGATAGAAGCACTACTTAAAGAGAGTTTTTGAAAGATTTTTTCCATAGATATGCTGTGCCTAGTTTTAAAATTTATATGCAATATTATAGAAGTTTGGTTACATTAAGGTTACAGAGCCTTTTTTTAGAAGAATTCTATGAAGTCATCATCCCCAAATGCCTCTTCACTGACCGCTTCTTCTTTGTTACTCAGTGACATCTCTATTTGTGCAATATTTGAGTAAAAAGACTTGTCCATAAAGTGTATATCTTCAGCAGTTTGCTCTATAAGTACTGTCCGTTTCCATTCTAGTAAATCGCTTACAAGCCCTCTCATTAGCATAAGAAGCATTTCAGCATTTTCGTCTATCTCATATTCTGCAAGTTTTTGATTAAGTAGCATAAGGGAGTAGCTCAAATCTTTAAATTCAAAAAGAGGATTAAGAACTCTTGTATACCCTTCAAAAAAATCTATGAGAGCGGAGTTGATATCTTCAGTATAGGCAGCAGCATAACTAAGTACATCTATATCGCGTTCAAGTTCTCGAAGCTCTTCATAAACTTCTGAATCGATGTCTATCTCCGAGAAGTAGCTCTTAGCGGATGTAAAAGATATCTCTGGCTCTGTAACAACTTCTAATTCTACAGCAGTTTGGACTTCTTCTTGGATCTCCTCTTTAGCATCAACACACTGGTAATCATGCTTAAATTTGTAACATATATCGACAAAGTAACGAAGAGCATCTGCTAAATCAATTGATGCTGCATTAAATGACTTTATGTTTTCTTCTTCGGCATAAAGATGCTGATTCCATGTATTAAAAGATTCTAGTATGTATAAAAAGATATCTTGCAGATCTTGATCATTTTTTGAGAGTAGATAAGAAATCGTGTGAGTGAGTGCAAGCTCATGAACATTTGCTAGGTACTGTGTAATTTCTTTGAGTCCACTGATATCTTTTATATGTGCTTTAAACACTGCAAGGTCAAGACTAAAGGTTGTTTCAGTTTCTTGTGTAGGATTATTAATTAATGCATCAGCTGCTTTATAGAGTGCCATATCAACTCGTCCAGCTTCACTTCTCTTTTCTTGAAGTTTTCTAAAAGTGCTATTGTCTTGAATCCTAGAAGTTCTCTCCATATCATTTGCATCGGTTATGAGCATTGAGCATGCTAGCTCTTCGTTTGTTTTATAATGAGTGCTTTTCTTAAGCTGTGTTTGATCCGATTTTTTAAAGAAGTTTTTGCCTATCTTATTGAAAACATAGTTAACTCTTTGAATAGGAACTGTAATATTGTTATAAAATTCTAGTTCATCATTCGTAATATCTGTACAGAATATTTTATGTATTTTTTTTCTTGAAGTGATATTGAGTTGGTCTAAAAAAACTATATGTAAATCATTTTCTTGGATGATATAAATACGATACTTGTTTGTTGAATGTTGTGTTTTCTCTATATGACAAGATTCAAACTCTGTGTATTCATAGTTTTTTATGTATTTTGAAAGTAGGTACTCTTCATCAAGAGTGGTATGTGATAAATAGCTGTCAAAGTGCTTGTTTGAAGCACCAAAACGACGTTTTCCTAAGGTAGAGAAGAAAAGTCTTCTTCTCTCTCTGTTGTTTATACAGACATTTGCTATTTCTAAGAAGTATGTCCTATCCATCTTTATATTCATATGTCTTACATTAATTGAACTATCATCATTTTCATGATACTGAATGTACTGCACAAAATGTTTAATGTTGTCTTCATCATTGAGGTAGATGATGTTTTCAAACTTACCACTTGGAGTAGTGGTAGAGTCTGTCTGAAATGTGAAAGAATGTGATAAAAGATTTTTCATAACTAGAACTCTAACATAATTAGACTAACAAGGGATTATTTTATTCCTTTTTCAGCCCAATAAGTTTCTATCTTTGAAGTTAAGCTCTCAGGTAATGGAACAAAACCTAAACTTTTTGCTATTGTTTGACCATTTGTATAACACCATCTGTAAAATGCAGTAACTCTTTTGTTCGTTGCTTCTTTTTCTGCTGGAACTAAGATAAAAGTAGCCGCTACCATAGGGTAAGACTCTGCACCTTTAGGGTCAGCGATAACAGAATAAAAATCTTTCGCAGGATCAAGTGTCGCTTTAGCAGCTGCTATTTGAAAAGACTTGAGTGTTGGTTTGATGAAGTTTCCTTCACGGTTTTCTACTGTTGCCATTGCGATGTCATTGTTCTTAGCATCTGCATAGTCAATGTAACCAACTGAGTACTTAGTCTGCTTGAGAAGTGCAGCAACACCAGAGTTCGTTTTCCCACCGATGTGGTGATTTCCTGGCCAGTTAAGTGACTTTTTAGCACCATAAGTCTTTCTCCAAGTTTTATCTACTTTTGAAAGATAGTAAGTAAAGTTGTAAGTTGTTCCTGAACCATCTGCACGGTGTACAAAAGTTAGTTTTTCATGTGGTAGTTTTACACCTGCATTTGCTGAAGCTATAAGTGCATCATCCCAAAACTTAACAGTTCCATTTGCAATCGCAACAGTAGCCGCACGGGAAAGTTTAAGTCCGCTTACGCCGGGAATATTGTAACCCATAGTGATAGCACCAACTACACCTGGAAACTGATATAAACCATTTTTCTTTAATACTTTAGGGCTTAAAGGCTTGTCAGTTCCAGCAAAATCAACTGCACGAGCTTTAGCATCTTTGATTCCTTTAGAAGAACCTTTTTTAATGTAGTCAATTTTAAGACCTGTTTCTTTGTTGTAAGCTTTTAACCATTTTTGGTAAACACTGTATGGAAATGAAGCACCACTACCTTTAAGTACATCGTTTGCGTTAAGTGATGTGAAGAGAACAGTTGTAGCTAGTGCTACTGTGATAAGTTTAGTCATTTATCTAAATCCTTTGAATATTTAAGTGGTGGAAGTATAAAACACTTGGGTTACGCTTTAGTTACAAAAGCTCTTGCGAATATTTGCCTTACATTATATATGTGTTTAAAGAGTCTTTAGAATGATGACAAGATGGTTTCATTTGTAACCAAGTTGTAATCGCCTTGTAATATAATTCGTCAACTTAAAAATAACACCAAGGAATTAAAAAATGAAAAAAATTGTTTTATCAACAATAGCTGCTTTAACTGTTGCTTCTTTATCTGCAAATGCAGGAGAAATTAAACTATACCAAAATGCTGATGGTCAAGTGTTCACAACACCTGCAGCTGATCGTACTGCTTTAGATATGAGTAGTGTAAGTGGTTCAAAAAAGTCTATCACTATTGTTGACAAAAAATCTCCGGATTTTTTACTTGGTAAGCAGACTCATATTAATATGAAATTTGTCGCTGATGATAACTCAGATATGTGGTTAAAAGCTGGTGTACGTATTCAAGGTACATTTGAAAATGTAAGTACGAACTATACTAATGCGGCAACAGCTGATATAAGTACTCCTGATGCTTATCTTCGCCGTGTTCGTTTTGAAGTAGCCGCTGGTTTTAACAAGTGGGCTTCATTTGTAATGGATGTTAGAAATGATAAAGCAAACTTTGAAGATGATGGAGAAAAAGGATTTAATGTAGGTGATGCTTATGTGAAAATCAAAAAACCTTTTAATACTTCACTTGTAAACTTTAAACTTTACCGTGCAAAAATTGATGTTTCTCGTACTGAAACTGTAAAATCTGCAAGAGTTATCGCTTATGATAGACCAAAAGTAGCTGATGAAGCAGCACAGTACATCACACATAACCGTCGTGGAACAAATATTCAAGCATACGGTGATTGGGATAAAAAAGTTCACTATCAAATAGCAGCAGGTGATGGTGTTGCCTCTGCTAAACTTGTAGATGCTAAAGGGAATAAAATCGGTAGCAATATTACACAAGGTAGTTTCTTCTATGGTGGTAAAGTTGTACTTTCTCCATTTGATGGTTGGGAAGAGACAAAGAGAACTGAAACATATTTTGCTCAAGGGAAACACTTTGAAATAGGTGCTGCATACTGGGCAAGTGAAAATATTGATACTCTTGGAGTCATAGCACAGAAGATAGACCATACACTAGTTAACCTTGAGATGTCTGCACACTATAAAGGTCTTTTCGTTCAGGCTGAGTACTTTGATTTTGATGGTGTTGTTGAAGACTGGACTACTTCTACTACAACTGGTAAGTCATCAGGTTGGTATGCAACGAGTGAATATGTAATCGAGTCATTAAACTTCCTTGCTCCATTTGTTAGATATGAGTCTTGGAATAAGTTCGAAGGTAAAGATGGTTATGACTATACAGCAGCAACAGCTGGTGTAAACTGGTACCTTAAAGGTAACTCTATTAAAGCTGGTTTAGTGTATCAAACTGAAGAGTATGGTGCAGGATTTGGAGTAAATGGAGAAAAAAGTATAGATACAGTTAGACTTACATCTCAGTTCTTCTTTTAGAGAAGAGCTGCAAGAAAAGTAATAGCTAGACAAACAAATTTAAAATTCCATTTCTCCTTATAAAAGACTCTTTAAAGAGTCTTTTTAAGCTATCAAATATCCCACACCACGAATAGTTTTTATATAATCTTTATCTTTTAATGGATCTATCTTCTCCTTTAATCTTTTTATAGCAACATTAACAGTTTTTGGGTGGATGTTCTCACTATCTTTCCAAACAAATTTTAATAAGAAGTCCCTGTCAAGTACTTTTCCACGGTTGTTTAGAAGAATCTGTAGTAAAGAAGTTTCCAGGTTTGTGAGTGTTATATCTTGGCTGTCAATAGAAACCTTATGCATATTTAAATCAAGCTTCATATCTTTGTATGTTATATCTTCAAGTTCATCTTTGAGTTCATGACTTGAGCGTTTAAGTACCGCTTTTATGCGTAAGATTAGCTCTTCTATGTCAAAAGGTTTAGTAATGTAGTCGTCCCCACCTTTTAAAAAACCTTCTTTTATCTCTTCACTAGAACTTTTTGCAGATAAAAAAATGACAGGAGTATTGATATTTTTACTTCGAAGCATCTCAACATAGTAAGACCCTTCGATGTCAGGTAAGTTTCTATCCATAAGAATAAGATCGATATTTTCTTGAAGTAGGGCAGAACGCACATTTTTAGTACTTAAAAAGCCTAGAACATCAAAACCAGCGCAAATGAGGTTGTATTCTAAGAGTTCGAGCATATCGCTGTCGTCATCTACTATAAGTATCTGTTGTTTCATACACTCTCCATCATGATAGTTTATATCCGACACCGCGGATAGTTTGAATATAATTTTTTGTTTTATCGTGGTCTATCTTATCTTTTAGTCTTGTTATGGCTACATTGACAGTTTTATATTGGTTGAGTCCATCGTTCTTCCATACATTTTCTAGGAGATAGTCACGGTCTAAGATACTGTTTTTGTTGCGTATAAACTCATAAAGTAAATCAAACTCTAGTTTCGTAATCTCAACAGGAGCATCTCCAACTGTGAGTGTTCGTGCATCCATATCTAAAAGTAAATCACGATGACGGATATTGCCCTCAACACTCTGTTTAGATGTGCGTTTGAGGATGGATTTGATGCGAAGAATAAGCTCTTTCATGTTAAATGGTTTAGTCATATAATCATCCCCACCACGTAAAAAACCCTCTTCAATCTCGGAGTCCTTATCTTTAGCACTCAGATAGATAACTGGCGTTTGCATGCCATCTTTTCGAAGACTATCGATGAACTCACTCCCTTCCATCCCAGGAAGATTTCTGTCCATGATGATTAGCTCAATATCTTCTTCTTCGAGGAGAGTAGCAACTGTTTTAGTATTTAAAAAACCAACGACATCGAAGTCTTCTTTAGAGAGGTTATACTCGATGAGGTCAAGTAAATCTTCTTCATCCTCTACAACAACAATTTTAGTATTCATTTAGATTTTCTCCCATATTTATATACTACAATTATAGAGCTATCAGGTTACGGGTTAGTTACATGTTTAGTAAGCAATATCTAACTTTAAAGAGTAATACCTTCCCGGTTTGAAAGTAGATATAATATTATCACCTTGTGTAATCTCCTGAGTTGAGTCTAAGAGGTTCATAACTCTAAATCTTAAGGCGTAGGAGAAAAAATCATTACTTTTTTTCTCACTGATAGAATACTTTAAAACAAAATCCAGTTTAGCAAAAGGCTCTTGATATGTATCTTCGTTTAAGTCAGTACCAAGTGCCACTATTCTTTCTCCAATTTGGTTAAATAAGAAAAAAGCACTGTCAGCATTGTCTGGATTGTCATATCCTAGACCAAGGTTTAATACATAGGGTGATTGCCCTTGCATTGCTCTTGTTTTACTTGTTAGTCTACTTGTATATTGATTGTTTGGATCTTTATTTAAAACGATTGTTGATTCAATAAGTGCAACATTTGATGTGAATAGTAACTCTTCTAATGATTTATGGACAAAACCAAATCTTTTTCTGTAGTCTATTTCAACTCCATAACTGCTTGCGGAATCAGCATTTTGATATGTTTCTAGATAAGTACCACCTTGTGTATCATCTTGTTTGATGACTTTTTCAATAGGGTTTATAAATTCTTTTGAAAATAGGGCGATTGAAAATATTTCATCATTAGATAAATACCACTCATATTTTAAATCTAGGTGACTGATATATGTCGCTTGTAGATTTGGATTACCAAAAACAATGTTTTCAGTTATAGGGTCTTTATAGTTTGAATTACTAAACTCACGAAAGTCAGGTCTACTAATAGTTTCAGCATAAGCGAAACGTAACTGCATATCATCGTCATCAAATCTGTATGTTAAACCTAAACTAGGAAATAAATCATCGGTGATAAGTGGAGCATATGCAGCTGCAGCATCTGTGAGTTGCTGAGTAGAAGTTTCTTGTCTGACAGATGCTATAACATCAAAATCTTTTGTTACAGAAAGCAACTGTTTAAGATAAAGAGCACTTACTTCTTGAGTAGCTTCATATGAGTCTGTGTTGATATATGAAGAACTAAAATCAAGATCGTTGGAATATTTAGCATATATGGTATCTATATCCTCAGGCATATCTGTAAAGTTGTTACTGAGCATTTTGAACCTTCTACTATCAAAAGTTCTTGTTTTGTTATATAGAAATATTCCAGCTTTAGTATAGTTTTCATTTCCATTAAGGATAAAAGGAAGGGAAAAATCTGCTCTATAGTTATTTACTTCATCTTCTAGTTTAAAGTAGTAGTACCATGTTTTTCTATCCCAGTTTAATCCTGATGTTTGATGAAGATAGTTGTATTCAACACTTCCAGGTTCATCTCTTAAAGCAGTAGCACTTTCTCCTGCCCAGTCGATTACTAGGTTATCAAAATAACCATCAGTAGAATTTGAAAAGCGTAAATCATTTTTACCAATCACTTGATGTGTTGTAACTGTTTTGTCGACATACTCATAGTATGTTTTTTCTCTGTCTTCTTCCAAACCAACATAATCAATAGAACTTAAAAGTGTTCGATCTGTTATCTTGCTAGTTGTAAAAAAGGTATATTTTATAGAGTTGTTTTTATAATAATCAAGACCTACATTTAACATAGCACTCATTTCTGTCGTAAGAGTTGTAATGTCAGTATCTGTACTACTATCATGATTTACTCTTTGTGTATTAGTATCATAAAAATATTTATCAGTAGAGAGTGTATCGTTATCTGAAGTGTTTTTGTAGTAAAATGTTGCTGATGTTCCAATCGTAAAGTTCTCAGATATATCATAACTTTTTCCAGCAGACAGTTCAACTTTCATCCCGGGATTTAAAGTTATTTTTTGACGATTGAGTGTTCTTGCATTTATAACATCTTTAGTTACTG
>JALSMC010000264.1 GCA_026987995.1 Sulfurimonas sp.
TTTTCTTGCAAGGTCATAAGTCACTACACCATCTTCAATAGTTTTTAACCATGCATTATGAATTTTTTCCGCAATTCTTGGTTGTCCAATATCTACCATCATCATAACACCTGAAAGTAAAAGTGCTGAAGGATTCGCTATACCTTTTCCTGCATGTCTTGGAGCCGAACCATGAATCGCTTCGTACATCGCTATATCGTCACCAACATTAGCACCTGGAGCAATACCAACAGAACCCGTCATTAGACCCAAAATATCCGTTGCAACATCACCATAAAGGTTAGGCATAAGAACCATATCGAAGTCTTGAGGAGCATCTACTAGTTTTGCCATACCAATGTCAATAATCCAATCATCTGCTTGAATTTCAGGGTACTCTTTTGCAATTTCATAAAATACTTTTACAAAAAGGCCATCTGTAAGTTTCATGATGTTGTCTTTAATCATACAAGTGATTCTTTTTCTACCAAATGCTTTTGCATACTCAAATGCATAACGAGAGATCTTCTCACAACCCGGTCTTGTGATGATTTTAAGACACTGAGTTACCTCTGGCGTTTGTTGGTGCTCAATTCCAGCATATAAATCCTCTTCATTTTCACGAATAACTACAACATCCATACCAGGGTAACGAGTAGGAATGTAAGGGTCATAAGAGAGAGAAGGACGTACATTTGAGTAAAGTCCTAAAGTCTTACGAATAGTTACATTTAAACTTTTGTACCCTCCACCTTGAGGTGTAGTAATAGGAGCTTTAAAAAGAACCTTGTTTTTCTTAATAGAATCCCAAGCTTCTTTACCAATTCCTGAAGTGTTACCACTTAAGTATACTTTTTCACCAACTTCAATATAATCCCACTCAACATCTGCTCCTGCAGCTTCAAGTACTCTAATACTTGCGTCCATAATCTCTGGACCGATTCCATCACCTGGTGCTACTGTAATTCTTTGCTTTGCCATAATTTTTTCCTTTTGTTTGTTTTTCGAGGAGAATTATAGGAGATTAGAGGGTCTAAAGTCTTTGGATAAATTGATATAAAAGATACTTTTTTTTGATATAATAGTTCTTATAAATTAACTATAAAGTTATTAAAAGTTGGTATTTTTATGAAAAGAGCTACACTAGAAAAGAAGATAAACATCGCTAACGACCTTATGTACTACATATATAAGTACATCGACACCTACATCAACCTTGATGAACTAGCAGATGAGTTTAAAATCAATAAATTTTACATGCATAAGATATTTAAAGAGGTATTTGGACGAAATATTTATGAGACTATCAAAGCCATTAGACTTCAAAAAGCAGCAACACTACTGCTAACAAACCACTACTCAACAGCTACAGAGATAGCAAATATGTGCGGATACAGCTCTTTGACATCATTTATCCCTCCATTTAAAGAGCGTTTTTCTATGACTCCAAAAGTTTGGAGACAAGGTGGTTATGAGAAATACTCTAAAAAACTACTCTCTTCATCTCCAAACGCTAGTCTCTCCACCGCATCGTTTGAGCATATAGAACCAGAGATAGTAAAAATGCCCGAGATGCTAGTCTATTATATTCGTCATAAAGGGTATGAAAATAATATCCGACCTACATGGCAAAAACTCAATGCATGGATATTTTCATCTGACATAAAAGAGCACACCTTTGTTTCACTCTTTCATGATAACCCTGCCATCACACCTCTTCTTGAGTGTCAACATGTCGCTTGTGTTAAAGTAGAAGATAAAAAACATGAACACAACAGTAAACTTCCCAAACTTACCATCTCTAAAGGTGTGTATGCGAAGTTTGACATAGAAGGCAAACGCGGAGATATATTAAAATTTATTCATTGGGTCTATCATAAGTGGTTACCACAAAGTGACTATGAAACTACTACTAAACCCTCTTATAGTATTTATAGAAAACATCATCATATTGATAAAGATGAAAAATTTGATATCAGTTTTTATCTGCCAATTTCATAGTTAATTTTGTTCTAGGGGGAACTCAACACTAAACAAAGACCCTTTACCCGGTATACTTTTTAGAGAAATATTACCTTTAAGTAACTTGAGTAGTTTTGAAGCCACATGAAGTCCAAGACCTGCACCTTCATGTGAACGAGTAAGGGAACCATCTATCTGTTTTATCTCAAATATCTTTTCTTGATCTTCTTTGGGTATACCTATTCCGTTATCTTTTACTTCACATATAAGTTTATTGCTTGCGTCATCATATAAAACACTTACAAGAATTTTACAGTTCTCATCGGCCGTAAACTTTATAGAGTTATCTATAAGTATCCCTATTACTTGAGTAATTCTTTGAATATCGCCGATTAAAGAAACTGGAAGGTACTGATCTATTTTTAGTTTATAGTCTATCGATTTTTCGTCCGCTTTATCTTGGTAGAGATTAAAACACTTAGTAAACTCTTTATTTGTATCAAAAACAGTATTGTTTATAATGATATTATCAGAGTTGAGCTTTCCTATATCTATAATCGATTCTACAAGTTTACTTAAATCATCTCCTGTTTGGGCGATTACATCCACCATTTTGAGGGCTTTTTCATTTCCTTCTAAATACTTAGGCAGTAGTGCAGAAAAACTAAGGATAGAGTTGAGAGGTGTTCGCATCTCATGTGATATATTTGTAAAGAAATCCTGTTTTGATTTTTCTGCCTCTTTTTGAGCTTCTAATGAGTTCATCAGCTGTGTCATATCATGAGAAACAGAGATAAACTCTAAGATTTCATCATCTTTATTTACTATAGGACTAATAGTCGACTCCATATAGTATAAATAACCTTCTTTATTTCTATTTTCAAACAAGCCTTTATATATTTCATTGTTAGTTATTTTGTTCCAAAGCTTTTTATAGTAAGCCTTCGGTCTTATTCCCGAATTTATAATACTAACTTTTGAACCAATTAATTCACTTAAACTATACCCCGAAATATCACAAAACTTTTCGTTTGCATAAGTTATAGTCCCTTGAAGGTCTGTTTTAAATACAATTGCACTCACTTCAAGGGCATAATGAAATTCTTCTAGTTCTTTAACTTTAATCGCAAGGAGTTTTTGGTTTTCTTCTTCTCTATCTTTGAGTACTCTGTTGTACTCTTCTAACTCTTCTTTATCTAGTTCTACTATCTTTTTCTTACGTATACTAGCTACAATACTCTCTAAAATCTCAACAAGGGTCGCTTCTTCCATCGGTTTTGGTATGAATTTTTTAAGCCCAAGGTTAATGAGTTTTACCACAGTATTAAAATCTTTTACACCAGAAATAATAACAATTTCTTGTTCGATATTAAAATTTAAAATAAGATGAGACAACTCTTCTCCATTCATTATTGGCATCTCTAAGTCACTAAATACTATGTCGTAAAATTTATTATTTTCTTCGTAATATGCTTTATAAAGTGAAAAAGCCTCTTTTCCATCAGTAGCGGCGTCCACATTTTTAAAAAAGCCATTAAGCATTCTCAAACCAATATTTCTAGCCGTTAGGGAGTCTTCTACATATAAGATATTAAGATTTTTTGTAAATTCTTTGAGTGCAGTTAGTTCCATTTTTATCTCTTAAAATATTGTTTTTTATTTGATTTAATTATACTCTTATATTTACTTAAAAAGAAAGTTCATCTACTATTTGTATATTTTTATAATATTTCTCAAAGATTCTAGCTGCTATTCCACTCTCTATTTTAATGATTTCTTTGTGCATATTTAAAATAGGTGTAGTTTTATAACCACAAGAAGGGGATTTGGATTTTAAAACTATTGCATCTACATTTGAGTGTTGTTTACAAAAAGCAGTGATTGCTTCTTCTAAACGCAAGGTCACATCTATGTTCGTCTCATGAGTAATTATTCTATTTTCACCCTTTACTTCTACGACATCTATCCTCTCTCTTGGTGTTCCAAAAAGAGGAGCTTCAGGACAAAAAGGGATGATTTTATACTCTTTGTAAGCTTCAACTACTGCGTTTACTTGCTTGGTTTTACCATCATAACGACAATATTCACCAAGTAAACAAGCAGAGATGATGACTTTTCTAGTATGCATTGCAAAAATAACCTGCTAACAAATCACAACTGATTTAATCTCAGTCATCTCTTCAATAGCGAATTTAGGACCTTCACGCCCCACACCACTAAGCTTCACACCACCATAAGGCTGAATGTCAAAACGCAGGGTTGGCATATCGTTTATGATGATTCCACCAGCTTCAAGTTCACTTATTGCTCTTTGCATAAGGCTTAAGTCATTTGTAAAAACTGAAGACTGAAGTCCATAAGGGGAGTTGTTCATTCTCGGCATAGCATCATCAAATGAGTCTACTTTTACAAGACTGACTATCGGAGCAAAAACTTCTTCACATACTATAGCCATATCATCAGTCACATTTGCCATCACACATGGGTGAAACATACGACCTTCACGATGCGGAGGAAGCAGTGGCAGAGCACCCTCTTCTATGGCAGACTCCACCCATCCCATAGCACGAATAGCCGACTCGTCATCTATAAGTGGGCCCATAAAAGTACTCTCTTCATATGGAGAACCAACTACAAGTTTTTTTGTCTCCTCTGCCATCTTAATCGCAAAAGCATCATAAATATCAGCATTTACATAAATACGTTGTAAAGATATACAGACTTGACCAGAGTTTACAAATGCGCCTAATGCACATCTCTGTGCCGCCAAGTTCAAGTCAGCAGTTGCGGAGATATAAGTCGCTGCATTTCCACCTAACTCTAAACTTACTTTTTTAATTCCAGCAGATTTTGTGATGATGTTTCCTACGGGAACTGAACCCGTAAAAGAGATAACACGAGGAATGTCAGAAGTGATAAGAGCAGAACCCACCTCAGCATCACCATACACAACTGAGAGTGCATCTTTAACTGCAAACTCACTCTCTATAAAAAGTTTTGCAAACTTGTAAGCAGTTAAAGGTGCTTCTGGCGTTGGTTTTAAAACCACTGCATTTCCAGCTACAAGAGCAGGTGCAAGTTTATGTGCTACAAGGTTTAGAGGAAAGTTAAAAGGAGTGATGGCAACAACTACACCCGCAGGCTCACGAGTAAAAAAAGCAGTAGTTTTTTTGCCACTAGCCATGGCATCGGTGTTTATAGTTTCACCATGCATAGTTCGCATAGTCTCAGCAGATAGAGTGACTGTCTCTATACAGCGTTCAACCTCAACACGAGAAAAAGTAATAGGCTTACCAACTTCATCTGTTAGTGTTTGAGCGATATCTTCTTTATGCTCACGAAGTTTTTGTGCCACATCAAGAAGCCAAGAACATCTTTGAGAAAGAGTCGATGCTTTAGCTGCTACAGTTGCAGCTTGTGCAATTTTGAGTGCTTTATTAGCATCATCTGCCGTACATATAGGAGCAGTTGAAACCACCTCACTACTGTATGGACTTACTCTTTCACTATTTGTATCAGTTATAGCCTCAGTAGAGCCAAAAAATATCTTCGCTTGCATCATTAAAATCCTCTTTAATTATTAAAGAAATTATAGCAAAAAGTAACTAATGAAAGATTGTAAAATGTTAGATGGTGATGTTTTCTAAATGTTCTATACCCTCAGGTGTAACAACTAAAGCATCCAGCATATAGTCCCCATCGTAAGCATTTTTTTTCATATAAACATCGCAAGTTTTGAGGAGTTTTGAGATTTTAGAAGGGGTGATATTTTGAATAGCAAGTTCATAATCCTCACCACTTTTCACTTCTACAAAATGAAGAATATTTTCTTTAGCAACTATTATGTCTATCTCACCAAAACGAGAGTAAAAATTTCGCTCTATGATTTCATAACCATTTTCATAAAGAAATACACAGGCTTTATCTTCGGCTATGTTTCCTTTTGCTCTACTCATATTTTAACACTTCTTTACATCTTCATCAAAACTAAGTTTTCCAAACCCTTGCAACTTACTCTTTGCGCATATTAGAGCATCAACAAAATCTATGTTTTTGTTTTCTATAATGTTAAGTGCTTCATAAAGAATAGTTTTATTTTGATTTATTACACCGTTCATATTTAGGATAGATTTCAAGTCATCTATTACATCGTTTTTGGGAAGTTTATAAAACTTAGTAAGTACAAAAAAAGCTTCCATAACAACACCCTCTAGTATCTCTACTTGCAGTTTTGCCATCTCAATTTCTTTAAAAATTTGTCTACTTTTTTCTAAGTGTTCCTCATGGTCACCCACTAAAAACCGAATGATTACATTTGTATCAAGAAGATAAACCATATTTCTCTTCCATTGCAGATGCCATTGCTTCATTTTTTATCTCTTCAAAGGAGAGAGTTGTTGCTTTTATTTTATTCTTGTACTTACCTGCAAGGCTATCAACTATACTTGTAGTTTGAACAGGATAAACCATCGCTAAAACTTGTTTTTTACGCTTATCAATAATCTGCATAACTTCTGTAAGGTTTGAAAAAATAGAGCTATTTTTCTGTATCTCACCAATTCCAATACTTAACATGATAAAGTCCTTTTATATATATTGAAACTATTATATATAAAAGATGCTGTTTTGTCAAATAAAAAGTTTAGCTACCGCTCCAAGAATGCTAGCAGTATCTAAAGCACTCAGTCGTATCTTTATCTTTTTTACATGTACGAACTGAATACCTTATGTAATAGAATTTTTACAGTCCTTTATGTATAAATGATTTAATGATACTAATATTCTAGCATATAATACATACTTCACAATATGTACTATTTCAAAAAATACTTTAACTTATCTTCAGATAGTTTAAAGTCTTTCAAAAGTTTTTTCAAATGTCCCTGTGAATATGTATGTGTATTATTTTGCACTGTAAATACTCTAGATATTTTTCCGTTCGTATATATATATTACATGAGAACCATTTTGTCTTTTTTTATAAAAACCTAATGATTTAAGAAATTTTTTAAAGATTCGCACATTAACTCCATATCGCATCTTAGCTCCTTTCAATGAGCACATTTTATAATGTGCTCATATTACATCTAATTACTGAGAGGGACAATTCCCACGTCCACCACCAGATGGATTACCTGTAGTACTCGGTCCATTTGGAGGAGTACAGCCACTTGATTTAGACATTATTTTTTCTCCTTTTGATTTGTATTCAGTTGCTTACCCCGATTACCTTGATTTTTGTCATAAGTTTTATTTGTACCCTTTGTACCTTTGTTCTTATTTTTTATATCTGCATTGTTCTCTGGCATATTATTTTCCTTGTATATAAAAGCATTTATTGCTTTTGTAATTCTTTTAAATTCTTTATCTTTTTTACTTTTAAAAAAAAGAGTAAAGTGATTTAAAACACCTTCTTCAACAAATCTATCAAACTCAATTTTATATTTGAGTTCTGCTTCTGTTATATTTAAATTAATGTTTCTCGAACATTTCTTAAATGTGATTTGACATATAGTTAATAAATTAAGAAATAACTCATCATTTAGTTGCTCTATATCATACTCAGTGATAACACCACAGTCATAAGATATAAAACTATTTCTTCTAACTAAAAGAAACATCACTAAACTTTAGTCCCATCTCTCTTCTACCCAGTCTGCATCACCTAAATCTCTGTCATCAATCCAACCAGGGTACCCACTACAATTTACTTCATTCTTCATTTTCTATCCTTTGTGTTATAATTGATATCAATTTATTGTGTATTACATATGCATGAGAAAATTATAAGATACTTAATAGGGAAGGTTATGGGGAATAAAAGCCTAAATTTAGAAAAATATTTAGATTTATGGATAGAGTTTGAGTCATTGTTAGTAAAAAAAGAAATGAAGTTACCTACATTTGCTAAGAATTGGGATAAAATAGATTTTGACAGATATCAGAATAAAGAAAACCCTGAAGAAGTTTTTTTAGACAAACTCAAAAAAATAAAGATACCATTACACAAGTACGTAGTGATTCTATATTACAGATAGAATCATATGTAAAATTTTTAAAGGTAGTGTTCAATAATCTGTGTCAGCATCGAGTAATTCCTAAAATTGTATCATAAATCTAAAGCTTTATCCAAACGCCCCTCAAAGTGAATAGCAAGTTGAGAGATAGTTAAGCTCCAGTTCCTTACAGGCATAGTCCACTTTTTTGAGGCATTTTGAATGCCCATAAAGAGTAGTTTTAGTAAGCTGTTATCGTTGGGGAAGCCACCTTTATTTTTAGTGAGTGATCTGAACTGACGATGAACAGATTCAATGATATTAGTGGTATAA
>JALSMC010000265.1 GCA_026987995.1 Sulfurimonas sp.
TAGTTAAGCTTAGCACCCATTCCAAAGCTCATTCCCGTCTCGCCAATAGCTTTTTTCATTAAAAAATTAGCCTCAAAGTATGGGTCTATTTTTACTAAATTTGCACCTGTACTTTCAACACTACTATTTTCTTTTTGTCCACTTAAAAACTTTCCACCTACAAAGATTGTATTAGGTTCAACACTATCATTAAACTGCCCCATATCAAACTTTGCATTGAGTTCTAAGTCTCTATCATTTATATTTATTTCTGCTGTATGAAGTGCAAAAGCTGACATCGCTGTTGCTGTTAGTAAGATTATTTTTCTTAACATGTTTGTCCTTGAATTTTTTCTATTGTTTTTGTTGTGCTTTTTCCATCAACAAAATCAACGAGTTTCAATTCACCAGCAAATTCTGTTCCGATTACTGCTTTACCTTCGTAGTCACCACCTTTTACAAGAGTATCTGGTGCTATCATTTTTATAAGATTATAAGGAGTATCTTCAACAAATGGCACAACATAATCAACAGCTTCTAAGGCAGCAAGTAAATAAGCTCTATCTTCTGCTATGTTTACAGGTCTAGTTGGACCTTTTAAACGTGATACAGATTCATCAGAGTTCAAACCAACTATAAGTATATCGCCAAAACTTTTAGCGATTTGAAGATACTTTACATGCCCTACATGCAGTATGTCAAAACAGCCATTAGTAAAGACTACTTTTTTTCCATTTTCTGCAGCTTGCTTTACTATGGACTCTATATCCTCAAAACTTTTTATATGTGCATCAGAAGTACTTTTATGAAGACTCGCCTCATACTCTTGTATCTCTGAAATACTCACAGTAGCTGAACCTATCTTTCCGACAACTACTCCCGCTGCAAGGTTAGAAAATGCTGCAGACTCTTGGATGCTCTTTCCAGCAGAGAGTGCAAACGCGATGGAAGCGATGACAGTATCACCAGCACCAGTTACATCAAAAACTTCTTTGGCAACAGTTGGAAACAGTTCTACTTCTTTATCAAGAGTTGCTATCCCATCTTCGGAGAGTGTGATGAGTGAGACACCAAGCTTACATTCAGACTTAAGTTTTAATAGAGCTTCTTCTAAACTCTTAGCATCATTTATCTCAATGTTTGTAGCGAGAATTGCCTCTTTTTTATTTGGAGTTAAAAGATATGCACCTTTATATTTTGAGAAGTCACTCCCTTTGGGATCAACAAGAACTTTGACTTCATTTTCCTTTGCTAAAGTGATTAAACCTTGGCAAAGAGAGTCTGTGAGAACACCTTTGCCGTAGTCAGAAAGTATTACCATATCATAGCTTTTGATACTCTCTTTTAGAGTATCTAAAATAGCATCAGATGAAGCCTTAGTAATGTCATCTTTACTCTCTTTATCATAACGCAGTATCTGCTGACTCACTGCGATAATACGGCTTTTTTTAGATGTTTTTCTTTGCTTTTGTGTGATAATATTTATAGTGTTTACATCTATCTTTTGGAGCATTGAGAGTAATTCTTTACCATTACCATCATCACCAATCACACTACTCACACTTACCTGTGCACCTAAAGTTTGAAGGTTATTTATAACATTTCCTGCCCCACCAAGAACAGTAGTCTCTTTTGCGATATCAACTACTTGAACAGGTGCTTCTGGACTAATACGTTCACACGAACCCCAAAGATAATGGTCTATCATCAAGTCCCCAACAACAAGTATGTTTGGTTGTACCGTTTTTAGAGCATGCATCTATTTAACTTCGGCTTCATATATACGTTTTATTTCAGGTACATATGCTTTTATGCCATCTTCCATCTCAAAAGCTGGCTCATATCCTAAAGCCTCTCTTGTAGTTGCTATATCTGCTTCTGTATGAAACTGATAAGAACCAACAAAAGGATTTGGAATATATTCACACTTTAAAGATGTTCCAAGTTCAGACTGTAATATATCGACTATATCTTGAAAACTTCTCGCTTTACCTGTTCCCACATTATAGATGCCACTTTTCTTTGGCTCCATCGCTTTAACATTTGCTTGGATAATATCACCAATGTAGATAAAATCACGAAGAATTTTATCACTCCCTTCAAAAAGTTTTGGGTTTTTTCCAGAAAGTATCTGATGCCCAAACTGTAGTACCATAGAAGCTGTAGAGTTTTTAAAGTACTCCCCTGCTCCATATACATTAAAGTAACGAAGACCTACGATGTTAATATCACTCTTTTTCATATACTCTCTACTTAAGTGGTCCATTGAGAGTTTTGAGAAGCCATAAACATTTTGAGGAGCTTCACGACCAACCCTTTGAGGCGACTCTGCATTTCCATATGTTGCAGCAGAAGAGGCATAAATCATATTTGCACCATGAGCAACTGCTAAGTTGAGCAAATCTTTATAAGCATTTACATTTGTTTTTATCATTAAGTCTTGTTCAAGTGCTGTAGTATCACTAATAGCAGCCTCATGAAAAATATAATCAAACTTATATTCCCTCTCTAAACGCGAGAGTAACTCTTTATCATTAATATCCCCACTTATTATCTCACCACTAAAACCAATAAGGTTTTTAAAGTGCCCAAAACTTTTTAGATTACCATTACTAAGTGTTTCTCCACTTCTAAAACAGTCCAAAATGACTACTTTTGCATCGGGGTGATTTTTTTGAAAATAAAAAGCTAAATTTGAGCCGATAAAGCCGGCTCCACCAGTTATTAAAATTGTTTTATCTTTCAAATCATTTTCTATGTATCTCATCTTCACACCTATAGTAGTTAAATTTTAATAAAATGATACCTTTTAATTTATTAACAAGCATTTAAGATGCAAAATAATATAATCATTCTGAAATATAAACTAAGGAATTCAAATGAAAAAAATAATAATCGCTTCAGTAGCAGCATTAACAGTAGTATCGACTTTAACAGCAGGTGTAGTTTCTGGTGGGTGTGTTGGTTGTCATGGTAAGAGCTTTGAGAAAAAAGCAATGGGTAAATCTAAAGTAGTTGCAGAAATGGCTCATGCAGATATTGCTACAGCTCTTAAAGGTTATAAGCATGGTACTTACGGTGGTCCAATGAAAGGTCTTATGAAAGGTCAAGTTGCTAAGTATAGCGATGCTGATTTAGAAGCATTTGCACAAACTATTGGTAAATAATTACTAATAACAACTGTCAATTAGCCAGAGTATTTATTTACTCTGGTCGATAGTTCTTTTTTCGTAACTCTTCTTTTTTTCTCTCTTTTTCTATCGCATCATTAAGATCTTCATCATTATCAAACTTTGTAGCATTTAAAAACTTCTCTTCATCATCAAACTGTCCATTTTTGACAGCCCAAAGAAAACCTAAAAGTGCCAATGCACCTAAAAATAGTGAACCACCCAACATCATACTTATTATCCAACTATCCATCTATTAACTCCTATTCCATTTATATTTTATACGTAAAGAATTCCCAACAACCAAAAGTGAACTCAGACTCATTGAGAGTGCTGCGATGAGTGGTATTATGTATCCAAACATTGCCAAAGGAATTGTGATAGCATTATAAACAAGGGAAATTCCAAAGTTTTGTTTTATAAGATTAAAAGTAGTCGATGATATTTTAAATGCGGTTAGCAAAGAGGAAAGGGAGTTGTTTAACAAAACAACATCTCCTACATCTATCGCTATATCACTACCACTCCCCATAACTATTCCTATATCAGCACAGCCAAGTGCTAGTATGTCATTGACTCCATCACCTACCATTACTATAACTTTCTTCTCTTTTTGTAACTCTTGAACTATTAATAATTTATCCTGAGGACTTAAGTTAGCATGAATCATTTCAATACCTATAGATTCAGCTACCTTATTAGCACTTTTTGTGTGATCACCTGTGAGCATAATTGTCTCTATATTTCTTTTTTTTAGGTTTTCTACAAGCTCTTTAGCCCCTTCTTTTATACTGTCCCCTAACTCATATATCGCGACTAACTCATGATTTATAGCGAAAAAGAAAAGGCTATTTTCACTTATAAAATCTGAGTGAATGTCATTTTCTTGCATAAATTGTAAGTTCCCACCTATAACTTCTATTTCATTATACTTTGCATACATCCCTCTAGCTGATATTTGCTTAAATGAGTCTAGCAGGAGTCCGTCTTTATCACACTTCGAACTAAGAAAACGCACTAAACCTTGAGAGATAGGATGCTTTGAGGATTTAACAAGAGAAAAGAGAAGATTCTTATCAAAGTCTTGTAGAATAATTTCACCTACTACATCAGGTTTTCCAAGTGTCAAGGTACCAGTTTTATCAACTAAGAGTGTAGTCGCTTTTGCCATTGTCTCCAACTGAGCTGATTCTTTAAAGAGTATACCTTTTTTAGCTCCTAAATTAAGTCCAATAAGTGTCGCTACAGGAGTGGCAAGTCCTAAAGCACAAGGACAAGCGATTATTACTACAGATACTGCTACCATCAAAGACTCTTCTAAACTATGAGGCCAAACCCACCAAACAAAAAATGTTCCTATAGCTAAGAGCAGTAT
>JALSMC010000266.1 GCA_026987995.1 Sulfurimonas sp.
TATGCATCGCTTTTTTATGATTTGAATCAAAGGTAATTGTTATCTTAACCCCATCCCAAACTGTTTTAAGAGAGTTATGTGTATAGTTTGAAATCATACGAGTAAAAACATAATTATTTGGTATAAATATAATACGACCAGCCCTGCGATTATGAACTATAGAAGTGAGTGTAATATCTTCCATAATTGTCATACGTAAAAGTGATATGTCCATCACATCACCTACATACTGCATACCATCCATATCTACACGGATTCTATCTCCAACATGAATACTTCCACCAAACACTATTACAAGCCAACCAAGAATAGACATAAACCAGTCTTTCATGGCAATAGCAATACCCGCAGAAGCAAACCCAAGGATAGTTACAAGATAAGAAGCATTTTCTATATAGTTAAAAAATAGTATTAAAATAATAAAAGTAAAATTTGTAAATGTGATAATTTTATTTGCCATATAAAATCGTTCATTATCTGTGATATATTTTTTCACCACAAGTTTAAGTAAGAAAAATATTAAAAATACAACTAAAACTACTGTTCCAATTTTCATCAGTCTGTATACTTGTTTTTCTATGCCTTTGTCTATACCCGCTTCAATAATTTCCAATCTTTTTTGATATACATCGAGTGTTACATTTATCGTGTCAAGTGCAGTCTCAAAGCGATCAAGTTGTGTCTGTTTATACTTTTTAATTTCTGTATATTTACCAGTTAAATCCAGCCTTTCAAGTTCTTTATAAATGTCATGTTCTTTTCTCAAAAGTATAATAATTTTCTTTAATGTATCGCGTTTAAGTTTATAGTCTTCAAAATTAATAGTCAGATTTTTAATCACAGAAAAACCAGTGAAAATATCAAAAGGGTTTGTGATTTTATCTATCTCACCAATAGAAGGAGGTGTTATAAGGTCAGCAAAGGGTGCAGTATCTTTTCCTTTTAACTTCTCTATCTCTGATGTTAAAATATTTTTTTTAGAAATAAGACCAGATAATTCATCTTTATCTGTCATCGTTTTGGCATGTTTACTTAGATACTTAATACGGTTTTCAATCTTAGCTAAACTTGTTCTAACTTTCAATGAAGTCAAATAAGAAGCATAACTTTTCATCCAAGTGTTTTCTGACGACATGTCTTTTTCAAAGTTTTTTAATTGTTGTTCATATGCTTGAATCTGTTTCGTATTTTCTATGCGAAGTGCTTGGGCTTGTTCTAGAGTAGCTAAACTCTCTACTCCAAATACAGAAGCAGTAAAAACTAAAAAGAAAAAAATAGTTATTTTTATATGCATTAATCAGCTCCAAATGTATCTAAAACAGATAAGATAAGAGACTTTTCACAGTTATCATTGATAACTACATCTCCAATACCGATAGGTAAAATAAAAGTAATACTAGCATCAGAACTTTTCTTATCTAAGAAAAAAGTATCATAAAAACTCTCTGTATCAACAATACTATACGAAGTTGGCAGAGAATATTTCTCGAGTAAGTTCTTCACCCTAAGAGCCTCATCACTACTCATAAGTTCCATTGCAACTGCAGTATCATTTGCCATTACCATGCCAATAGCAACAGCTTCACCGTGAAGATATTTTTTATACTTTGTCTCATTTTCTATAACATGCCCGAAAGTATGACCATAGTTAAGTGCTGCACGGATGCCTTGTTCCTTTTCGTCTTGCGCTACTACTGAGGCTTTTGTTTGTACTGCTTGCTTAATAGCCTCTTGAAGAATTTCTGGATTTGTTAAATCTGCTGTTACTAAAAACTCAAAAAACTCTTTGTTGAAAGTAACTGCCATCTTAACTATTTCAGCAACACCTGCCCCAAACTCTCTTGAAGGGAGTGTAGTTAAAAAGTACGGGTCAATAAGAACAGCTTTAGGCTGATGAAATGCACCTATAAGGTTTTTTCCATAGCTATTATTCATCCCTGTTTTACCACCAACACTTGCATCCACTTGAGAAAGCAGTGTTGTAGGAATTTGAGTAAAACTGATACCTCTTTGATAAATACTTGCAGCAAATCCAGTCATGTCACCAATCACACCCCCACCAAATGCAATAAGCATTGACTTACGGTTGAACTTATGGTTAAAAAGTGATTCTAGTATAGTATTGATTGAGTCTTGATTTTTGTACTCTTCACCATCAGGAACAGTGATAATATAAAGCTCTTTAGCACTTATTTTTGAAAGAAGATAGGATAAATGAAGCCCCGCAACTTTAGGGTTTGTAACGATAGCTACTTTTGTATCAAAATGAATAGGTTCTAGTGTGTCTATTGTTATGTCGTATGAGTTGTCTACTACTTGCTTGAGTGCGATGTTTACTTGCATTATTTATCCAAAAATATAATATTATTAAAACATATAGATAATACTCAAAATAAGCTAAGAATTTGCTAAATTATAATTGCACTGGTATGAAAATTTGATGATAGTCATCCAACTTGTAGTAAAGCTTCTCACTGTCCGTTGAAAAGAGTGAGTAAATACGGCGAGATGTGAGCTTTTTATTAAATGGAAGAAGCTGAATAAAGTTCTCTTTTTGTGCCAACTTAGAGATTGGGTTTTCATTTTCATTATAGACTTTAATACTTTTAGAAAAAATTGTTGAGAGATTATTATAATGTTCTACAACCTGTTCTTTTTCATCTTGATGTTCAGCCGTATAGTTATAAAGTTCTATCTTAAAATTCATCTGCTCAGAAATATCAAAAACAGTAGCAGAAATCTTCTCAAGATCTTTGTTGTTTGAGAGTATCATCGCTGCATCTTTAAGTGTTGAAAAGCGCCTATTTGAAAGTTTTAGTACAGGTACATGTGCTTCATACATAGCATTTCTAACATAATAGTCACCAAACATCTCTTTAGAAATTATTACAAGTCCTATATGGTAAGTCTTGATATCTTTATGAAAAGTTTCCTTTAAATTGACACTATCATAGTCAATACTAATAATAACATTCAAACTACGAAGGCTTTTTATATACTGTAGAATCTCTATATTTGATGGATTAACGACTTTAATGACGAGTTCATGTTTAAACTCTCTATGTGCATATACGGCACGCCTAATTGTCTCTTTGATAGTGTCATGGTTTACTATATTCATATCAATATAGAGCAAAAGGTTTGAGCCAAAAGGTTCAGGAAACTGTCCTAACTCACGCTTAATAGAACGATAAACAGACTTCAAAACAGATGGTTCTCCAACTAAAATAAGTAAATCATTTGGTTGTATCATCTTTCTTCGAGAGGGCATAATTAGTTTACGGTTTCTGTATATGGCAACTATTCGCCAATTTTTTTGTGCTATCGCACCTATGTGCCTGTAAACAAAAGAGCTTCCAAATGGAACAAGAACCTCCATTATTTCGCCCTCACCTATTCCTACATTTTGAGCGATTACAGGAACATTTGGTAGGTAATCTAACAGTCTTGAAGCTATGAGCTCATTTTCATTAACAAAAACTACATTTGCATCTTCATTTTGCATTTGCCACTTATTTAATACAATAATACGAAGTTGCTTTTTTATAGTTCTAATGTTTTTGATGGTATTTTCTACATCAATTTGGGAATCCATAACAATAAATACTTGTATAAACTCCATTTTTAAAAGATTGGCAAGCTTATACAAACTTGTGGGGTCAAACTCATAAAATTTAAAACGTGCTGGATTTATCTCTTCAATCTTCTTGGCTTTAGTTTGAACTATATAGTATATATTTTCACTGGTATAAGTTTCACTCACCCTCTGAATAAAGTGTGAACCTACACTACCACTACTAATAATTAAGATTTTTTTCATTCTGAGTTATCTCGTTGCAATACATCTACACTTTTAATCCAAAGTTCCTTTTGAGATGGTTTCCATACTTTATCTACAAAATATCCTGTAATTTTCACCCACTTTTGTGTTTTAACATTTGATGTAAAAGAGGTGGACTTTTCCCAAGTTTCTATCTCAATTCCATCTTTTGCATCATAAATTTTTGCATTATTTTTTATTCTATAGGCAAATGCTTTATTATCATTACTAATAGTTTCAAATTCTTCTTTCATCTGTAGATTAGGAAATTTATTATCATCTTTCATATTTTGGTTATTCAAATTTTTATACACTATTACTTTGGTTTTTATTATTTTTGGAGGTGTCATTTTACAAACTACTCCATCTTTTTCTTTGGTTTGTAATGATTTTTTTAGAGTATTTATTTTATTTTCCAAAGATAGTACTTTATTTTTATAATGTTTTAAATCTTGATGGAGTATTTTGTTTTGTTCTTTCTTCTCTTCTAGTCTTACTTCCATCTCAACAAGATCACTCTGTACTCTTGAATAATCAGTTCTTAATTGGCTTATATCATTTGCTATAGACTCAATTCTTTGTATTTCACCTGCGTTTAGCAGGCTAAGGTAGACCATTAAAAGTGTAAAGAAAATTTTCATTAAGAACCTTTTTTTAGAAGTTTGACACCCATCTCAACATGATGTGTATAAGGAAACTGATCAAAGAGAGCCATCTCCATCACAGTATGTGTTTGACTAAGTATAGCTAAATCCCTTTGCAATGTCTCAGGGTTACATGAGATATATACTATATGCTCATAACGCGATGCAAAATTACATGAGTCACTGTCCATACCACTACGAGGGGGATCAACAAAGATGCTATTGATATTATAGTTCTTAATATCTATCTCTTTCATACGCCGATATTCTCGACCACCATCAAGTGCATCCACAAACTCTTCAACAGCCATACGCACAAACTCAATGTTTTTTACATCGTTAAGTTTCATATTTGCTTTTGCTGCGTTTATAGAAGACTTTGATATCTCTGTTGCTAATATTTTATCAAATATAGTAGCAAAAGGTATGGTGAAATTTCCAGCACCACAATAAAGCTCAAGTAAGTCACCACTAGCACCAGAGTACTGCTCCATTGCCCAAGTAACCATTTGTTCGTTCACTCTAGCATTTGGTTGTGTAAAACTATTTTCTATATGATGGAACTTATACTCTCTATCGTTTATGTGAAGAAGTTCTGTAATATAATCTTGTCCGATAATAACTTTTTGTTTTCGACTACGCCCTATTATATAGATGCCTAAATCATTCGCTATCTTTTTAGCTTTGTCTTCCCATGTATCATCAAGTCTTCTATGGTAGAGCATCGAGATAACAATCTCTCCACTACTTGAGCTTAAGAAGTCTATGCCAAAGAGTTTAAAACCTACTTCTGCTTCTTTTATACTTATAAGTAGTTTTGGCATCAAGTCTGCTATGTACTCGTTTACCTGAGGGCATTCCTCTACAAAGACAACACCATCTTTCGTGGCATTATTCATTGCATAACGTATTTCATCCCCATCATGCCACAGTTTAAACTCACTACGTGCACGATAGTGTTGGTCTGGTGACTCAAAAACACTTATCTTACCATCAAAAAAGACAGAAAATCGCTCTATGTTTAGGTCTAATTTATCTTGTAGCTGTCCCTTGTACCCATTCTCATATACGATACAAGCACCACACTCACCAAAATGTTTACAATCCATTATTAAGTACTTCTCCTCTATTTTATCGAAGCTATCAGGTTACCTATAAGCAGACTCCACCCATCTATAAGTACAAAAACAAGTATCTTAAAGGGCAAGGAAATCATAACAGGCGGTAACATCATCATACCCATCGACATAAGTATGGAAGCAACAACCATATCAATAACTAAGAAGGGTAAAAAGATTAAAAAACCTATTTCAAATGCTGTTTTAATCTCACTAATCACAAATGCCGGTACTACAATAGAAAGAGGCACATCGGCAACACTTTGTGGGTTTTCCATCTTTCTTATACGAAAAAATAGTGCTAAATCTTTCTCTCGTGTATTTCTTATCATGAAATTTTTCAGAGGAAGTGTCGTTTTTTCGTATGCCTCTTCAAAACCTATCTCTTCAGCTATATAGGGCTTTATTCCAGCTTCATAAGCCTTGGTTCCAACAGGTTCCATCACAAAAAAAGTCAGTATCATTGCAAGCATTATTAAAAGCTGTGTTGGAGGTACTTGTTGTGTACCCATAGCTTGACGTAAGAACCCAAAAACTATAACAAAACGAGTGAAAGTTGTCATCGCTAAAACCATAGATGGTGCTAGTACGAGTAATGTTAGAACAACTAAAACATTCAAAGAAGAGACTAGCTGCCTAGGTGTGTCTGGAGCTGAAAGATTAAAGTTCATCGTTGGAATAGGTACAGACTCTGCCCCAAAACCAAAGCTTGCCATCAAAATAACAAATATTACTATTTTGAGCATTATTTAGCTGATACCTTATCTAACACTGACATATCAATTTTAGTATCTTTCTCATTCTTAATTCCATAAAAATGGAGCTCAACTCTACGATTTTTTTCACGTCCACTCTTGGTTGCATTAGTTGCAACTGGCTTAAACTCAGCATATCCTGCTGCATTAACCCGTGAGGGTTCAACTCCATCAAGTAAGAGTTCATGCAAGACAGAGATAGCACGGGCAGTTGAAAGCTCCCAATTGTCTTTAAAAGGAGAATTCTGACCTGGATTTCCCGTATCAGTATGCCCTTGCACACTTACTTCCATCTCATTTGGTAACTCTTCGATAATGAGAGCTATTCGTTTTAGAAAAAGGAGTGCATCTTGATTTTCAATCGTTGCACTTCCTGCTTTAAAAAGTAATGCTGCAGGAAGTTCTATCACAAAACCTTCTTGTGCTTCTTCAACTGTAATAGTTGGACCTTCAGACTGTTCCATCATCTCATTTGCATCACCGGCAGCTTGTTGTACACGGTTTACAGTCTCACTTGTCTCATCTTGTGACTCAATAGGTGTTGACTCTTGAATACGCTGTTTTGAGATTTCTGTTTTTGTTCCACCTTCTAAAACACTCATAGCTCCAGAGAGAGAACCAATCGCTTCAGAAATTTTCTTTGCATCCATAGAACTCATAGAAAGAAGTAAAACGAAGAAACATAAAAGTAGTGACATAAGGTCACCAAATGCAGCTAGCCATGCAGGAAGACACTCCTCACACTCAGGACACTTTTTCTTACCCATAAACTACTCTTCTAGTCAAACTGACTAATGCGGTCAGCAGGTGCAAGATAAGCTAAAAGTTTTGCCTCAAGAACACGAGGAGCATCACCAGACTGAATAGACATAATACCTGAGATAATCATCTCTCGTATCATTGACTCTTCATCATTTCTAATACTTAAAATATTATAGATTGGTGTTCCAAAAACATTTCCAATAATTGCACCGTACATCGTTGTAAGAAGTGCAACTGCCATAGATGGACCAATAGCTGATGGATCAGCCATGTTTAAAAGCATCGCAACAAGCCCGATAAGTGTTCCAACCATACCCATAGCACCGGCAAGTCCAGCCCACTGGTTAAAAATCGAACCGTGGATTTTATGACGAGTACTTGTTTGTTCTAACTCTATCTCTAAAAGTTCTCTAATCGTATCAGGTTCACTACCATCAATAGCCATTGAGAGACCTTTTTTTAAAAAATCATTCTCTTCACTGTTTACTTCGCTCTCTAAGGCGAGTATTCCATCTTTTCTGGCTTTTGTAGCAAACTCTACAAGTTTTTTAATAAGCTCAGCAGGATCTTCTTCTCCTGGCTTTATCGCTTTCATAAAGATTTTTGTAAAAGCCTTCATTTGAGCTGGTTTAAACGAAATCATCAGTGCCCCGATACTACCACCAACAACGATTAACACAGATGGAATATCAATGTATGCCCCAACACCAACACCCATAGTCATAGCTCCTAAAAGAAGAACCATGATTAACACTATACCAATGACCGTACCTAAATCCATTTAAAAGCCTTACGTAATTTTAATTAATTGCCTTATAATACCACAAAATTAATAAGTATCTAGTAATCTAAATATGTTTGAAGAAATTTTTGCATCTAAACTTGAAACTTCATCAACAAAATACTCATATTTTAGAGCCACTTGCAAATTCAAACCAAGCAAACAACTAAATTCTTCTCATAGCGATTTTTGAGATTAAAAAAAATCCCTCTAAATCAATATTACCGATATTTTATCTCAATTTTCCTAAAATTCTAA